>NZ_JAUBTR010000062.1:35047-42781 GCF_036705045.1 Microcoleus sp. BR0-C5 | reverse complement strand
AGATAGTCTAGATGGAAGCTCATAACGGTAAATGTATTAGTAGGTACATTTTACACCATAAACTCAGGAGAGCCAAACAAACGGTGACAGTAAACCCGTTACCACTGCTCAACGTCTCGGGAGCGTGATTAAGTCTGCACGAGATATCATGCGGAAAGATAAGGGAATGAATGGGGAGTTAGACCGTTTGCCCCAATTTACTTGGATTCTTTTTCTTAAACTATTAGATGATGCCGAGAAAGTCCGAGAAGAAGAAGCTTTTTTAGAGGGAAAACTTGATAAGTACAAACCGCTGATTGAATCGCCTTACCGTTGGCGTGATTGGGCTGCTGATGATGAAGGAATGAGCGGCGATGATTTGCTCAAATTCATTAACAATGATGAGGTAACGCTGCGGGACGGAACAAAAAGCCCTGGTTTGTTCGCTTATTTACGGAGTCTTCAAAGCGCGACGGGGCGCGATCGCAAAGATGTCATCCGCCAAGTTTTTAACGATGTCACCAACCGGATGATTAGTGGTGCATTGCTGCGAGATGTGGTCAACAAGATTAATGACATTCACTTCGATAACTCAGAGGAAGTGAACATCCTCAGCAACCTCTATGAGTCTATGCTCAAAGAGATGCGGGACGCTGCGGGGGATTCCGGCGAGTTTTACACGCCTCGACCAGTAGTGCGGTTCATGGTGAAAGTGCTTAACCCACAACTGGGTGAAACCATCCATGACCCGGCTTGTGGCACGGCTGGGTTTTTGGTGGAAGCTTACGAACATCTCAAGGCACAATGTCAACCTAAAGATTGGGAAATTCTGCAATCAAGTTTGTCTGGAATTGAAGCAAAGCCTTTGCCGTTTATGCTGGCTCAAATGAATTTACTATTGCACGGCGTTGAGTACCCAGACGTTGAGAGAAAAAATAGTTTAGCCAGAGCTATTAACCAGATTGGGGTTAAAGACCAAGTTGATATCATCCTGACTAATCCGCCCTTTGGTGGTGAAGAAGAGGAGACAATTAAAAAGAATTTCCCCCCGGAATTGCAGACATCGGAGACGACTCTGCTGTTCATTCAGTTAATTATGCGCTTGCTTAAGCAAAAACAGAAATCGGGACGAGCGGGAATCGTAGTCCCAAACGGTACTCTATTCGGGGATGGGATTTGTGCCAAAGTTAAGGAAAGGTTGCTAACTGATTTTAACCTGCACACGATTGTTAGATTGCCGAATGGAGTCTTTGCACCTTATACGGGCATCCCAACCAATTTGTTATTTTTTGATGCTTCAGGGACGACAGAAGACATTTGGTATTATGAATTAACTCTCGCAGACGGTCGCAAGAATTACAGCAAAACCAAACCAATTCAAGATGATGAGTTTAGCGAGTGCTTAGCGTGGTGGAACAATCGCCAAGAAAGCGATCGCGCCTGGAAGTACAACTTTAGGGAAACTTACGACAAAGCGAAGACTGAAGCGCAGCCGCATTGGGATGCTGCTAGGGAAGCAGAGGCAAAAGGCAACCAGTGCGCCAAAAAAGTCAAGGAGTTAGACGGGCAAATTCAAACTCTGAATGCCTCAATTCTTGACTTTGCTCCGCCTGATCAAATTAAGGCTGAGAAACTAGAAATTAAAATACTCAAGGATGAGCAAGTCGAAGCGCGAGAAAAAGAGCGTCAGCAGCGCCAAATTGCTAAGGAGTCTCAAGTTAAGGGCGATGCAATCTACTGGTCTATTTTCAATCTGGACAAGAAAAACCCTAATGCTCAAGATGATTTTGAGCATCTGCCCCCAGAGCAATTAGTTGCTGATATCTGGGCAAAAGAGCAGCGGATTGTAGAGATTTTGAATGAGATTAAGAATGTGTTAAAGGGTGAATAAAGATGAGCAGAGAAATTCCATTAATTCCATTAGGTCAAGCTGTTACTCCTGTAGAACGTCCTGAAATTCCTTATCCTGGTAAAAAATATCGACAACTAGGGGTGAGATTATGGGGAGAGGGAGCTTATGAGCGGGAATCAATAGATGGTAGCGAAACTAATTATAGAACTCTTTCAAGGGTGGAAGAAAATGATATTGTTGTTAATAAAATATGGGCCCGAAACGGTAGCGTATCAATTGTTAATATTTTTTTAGCAGGTTGTTATGTTTCAGGGGAATTTCCTACATTTACCCCTATTAGAGACAAATTAGAACCACGTTGGTTTTACTGGCTAACAAAAACTAAACCATTTTGGGAACAGTGTGATAAGAAATCACGGGGTACTAGCGGTCAAAACCGGATTCGACCGGAGAAATTTTTAGAAGTTGAAATCCCCCTCCCCCCCCTAGACGAGCAGCGGCGCATTATGGCACGGATAGAAGAACTGGCTGCTAAGGTGGAGGCGGCGCGCGGGCTGCGACGGCAGAGTGCTGAGGAGGCTGATAGCCTTATATTGTCCTCGCTATCACAAATATTTAACTATCAATTTCCTGATCTCCTGCCGAAAGCTTGGAAGTGGAAGCCCCTTAACGAAATACTGTTAAATAATAAAGAAGGAATGATAACAGGACCATTTGGAACACTGCTACAAAAATCGGATATTCAATTAGACGGAGTACCTGTGCTTGGGATTGCTAATGTGCAGGCTAATCGCTTTGTACCTGGGTTTAGTGACTATATAAGTCATTGGAAAGCCGAAATGCTTGCATCATATAAGCTAGAGCCTGGTGATATTGTAATTGCTAGGTCAGGTACAATTGGTAGAAGCTGTATTGTCCCTGTAGGAATTGAGCCAGCACCTATTATGTCTACAAATTTAATCAGGCTACGTCTTGATAAGCAAACCTTGATACCTGAACTCCTCTGTCGTCTTTTCAATGGTTCACGCCTTATTGAAGAGCATAAGGATTCTGAATGTCGTGGGTCTACGCGCTCTTTTTTTACTCAGACGATTTTATTAAAACTCAAAATTCCAGTTCCCCCCCTCCCCGAACAGCGTCGCATCGTCGCATACCTCGACAACCTCCAAACCAAAGTAGACACTCTTAAACGCCTACAAGCCGAAACCGCAGCCGAACTGGATGCGCTTCTGCCATCCATTCTCGACAAAGCGTTTAAAGGAGAATTATAAAAATGGGTGTTGGCGAAGATTTTAAGCTCTTTTGCGAAAATTTAACCGTGAATAATCGCAGTGATATTTCAGATCGGTACGAGACAATTACTCAACGTCTTAACACAGACTTCTGGCTTTCAAATTCTAAGACTAACCACAGCCTTTATGTTGGTTCTTATGGTCGAGGCACGGCCAGAAGAGGATTTAGTGATTTAGACATGATTTTTATTTTGCCATATTCTTTGTATGAGCGTTATAGTAAGTATGCCTATAACGGTCAATCTGCGCTTTTGCAGGTTGTGAAAAATTCTATTAAAAATAGATATTCTGCAACAGATGTAAGTGGAGACGGTCAAGTTGTAGTTGTTTCTTTTTCAGATAGCATGAGATTTGAGGTAGTCCCTGCTTTTGAAAACACAGATTATAGTTTTACTTATCCCGATTCAAATGCTGGAGGTGAATGGAAAATTACAAATCCCCGACCAGAAATTGAAAGCATCAACATCAACAATATTTTTACCAAGGGTAATCTGGTTAATTTATGTAGGATGACAAGAGTATGGAAGACTTATTGGAACGTTCCTATGGGGGGGCTTTTAATTGACACATTAGCTTGTAAATTTTTAACAAATTGGTCTTATAAAGAAAAATCTTATGTTTACTATGACTGGATGGTCAGGGATTTTTTTAAATATTTGGCCAACCAGAACCCCCAACAGGAGTATTGGCTAGCCGTTGGTAGTAATCAGTTTATATGGAGGAAAGGACTTTTTGAATATAAGGCAAAAGTCTGTCTTAATCTTTCCTTAGAAGCGATAGAATATGAATCTAAGCAAATGATTTGGTCTGCCAATAAAAAATGGAGAGAAATTTATGGTACAACCTTCCCAGCCTAACGCAGCAAATAATAGCGATCTAACTGTGTTGGAATCTCAAATCAGAGAGTGCTATGGCAGGGTCGTGTGGACTCACAAAACTCACGAAAAATGTGCTGATATTTATGCTGCACAACTTAAAGCATTAAAAACAACTGAAATTGTTTTATCGGCTTTGACAACTACCAGCTTGTTAACAAGCATATTTGTCGCTCAAAGATGGGGAATAATTATTGGTACTCTGTTATCTACACTTCTTTTGGGGGTAACTATTTATGCCAAAGATTATGATTTAGGAAAAATAGCGAAAAGCCATGCAGATACCGCCGTAACAATGTGGAGTATCAGAGAATCTTACTTGTCTCTTCTCACAGATATAAAATTAAACAACTTAACCTTAAACCAAATACAGGCGAAAAGAGATGAACTGCAAAATCAACTAGCTTCAGTTTATCAAAATGCACCGCGAACAAATAGCAAAGCTTATGACAAGGCAAGCAAAGCCCTAAAATCCAATGAAGAAATGACATTTTCTGATGAAGAAATTGATAAGTTTTTACCTAATGATATTAGAAGAAAGCAGTCGCAACCTTAACTTAATAAACAGTATATTATGGCCGTAAACCTACGCGCTATCGCCTCGCCCTCAAATCTGCAAAACTCTCCACCTTCCCTGTTTCGTGCCGATCGCCCCCTTCGCCCCCTTCACCCCTCCCCATCCCAGAAGCCACCACACCCCTGGGTGCCCGACACCGCAGCCGATCGAAACAAAACGCTAAAATAGTAGATCCTACAATTTAGGAGTTAATATTTGACACTTGCACCCGATCGCGAAAACGTCCTAGCTTGGCTCTCACACCGCGTTCCTGCTGCCCGCATCAAACACATCCTCGGAGTCGAACAAGTAGCAGGTGACTTGGCTCGCCATTACGGCCTCGACGAAGCAAAAGCCCGAACTGCCGGTTTGTTGCACGATTTGGCAAAATACTTCAAACCTCAACTGCTGCTGCAAATGGCAAGGGCGGAAGGTTTAGAGTTAGACTCAGTGTTGGAAGCACACCCGCATTTGCTGCACGCAGACGCCAGCGCGATCGTCGCTAGAGACGAATTCGGGGTGGTCGATCGAGAAATTTTGGACGCAATCGCCAATCACACCCTCGGCAGACCAAAAATGAGTCAGCTCAGTTGTACCGTATTCATAGCAGATACCATAGAGCCGAGCCGCGGCAACACAGCCCAACTAGAAGCACTGCGCGAGGCAAGCTTGCAAAATCTATATGCAGCCGTGTGGCAAACTAGCGATTATTCTCTTAAATATTTGCTAGAAACTCGCTGCTACATCCACCCCCGCACCGTACTTACGCGGAATTGGGCGCTGCAAATGGCCCGCGAATCGCAGGAAACAGGAAATGCGACGAAGAAGTCGATCGAACAAATCACAAGTTAAAAGTAAAATTTATCAGCACTCCTGTCCTTACTTTTGGCTTCAACCTAACTCGTATTTCCCGTCTCAAACTGCCAACAACCGAAAGCGAATAGCGCACCGATTTCCCCTTACCCTATCAATTAGGAAATTAAACACTTAATGTCAGATCTAACTCAACTCGAATATTCCAGGGCCCAGTCTACAGCAACCGACGGCACCTCCGCAGACGAAGCCCGTGGCCTAATCATGACCGTTGCCCAAGCAGCCGATGACCGCAAAGCAGTAGATATTGTATTGCTCCGGGTGGCAGAAGTATGCTATTTGGCAGACTACTTTGCGATCATCACCGGATTTTCCAACGTGCAGGTACGAGCCATCTCCCAAGCAATAGCAGACCAAGTGGAAGAAGAGTGGCAACGCTTGCCACTGCGTACACAAGGCCTATCAGACGCTAGTTGGGTAGTCATGGACTACGGCGACGCGATCATTCACATTTTGAAGCCTCAAGAGCGCGAGTTCTACAATTTAGAAGCGTTCTGGGGACACGCCGAACGCATTGACTTTTCCCCCGCGCCGTGAGGAGGGCTAATGTGAAAAACGTTTCTGCTTCTATTTGTCCGGTTCCCCAAGAACAGCGACCGATCAATGAATACCAAGAACTTAAAGAATCCTGGTTTTTTAGCTGGGTAACACTCAATTGGCCCGGATACCTGGCAAAACTAGCTTGGGTGTGGGCTTGGAGTTGCTTGGTATCAGGGCCGATAGCTGCTTCTAGCTTTGCTCCAAGCAAGTATCCAGCTCAGTTTGTCCTGTGCGGTGCTGCAGGTGCCAGTTTTATTCTAGGATTAGCTTTGCTGCGACTCTACTTGGGTTGGTTCTACGTGCGATCGCGCCTTTCAAATCCCACGGTCGTCTACGAAGAGTCTGGCTGGTACGATTGTCAATCTTGGCCTAAAACTCCCGAAGTTTTGCTTCAAGACCAGTTGATTGTCAACTACCAACTAGAACCAATTCTCAGGCGTCTGCGGCAGACATTTTATGGTTTGACAGTGTTGCTGGTTGCCGGGGGACTAACTTGGAGTTGTTTGTAATCGCAAATGGAAGGGAGTTTTGAGTGTTGAGATTGCCGCCCACAGCCAACAACGCACATGGAGTGCATGAGTCAGAAACGATCGCCGAAAGATTAACTTTATAACTCTTAACTGGCAGATCGCAACTCAAAACTTCCACCAGCCCCAATCTAAAATCTAAAATCTAAAATCTAAAATTGATATGACAAGGGGAAAACGAACCCAAGCTCCCGAACTTGAAGTCACACTGCTGCGCGAAGGTATTGTGGAATCGAGGCACCGCGCCCAGGCCGCTGTCTGCGACAACCGCGGGCGCGTTCTGTCTGTTGCCGGTAACTCGGAAACGGCCTCATTTGTCCGTTCTTCACTCAAGCCTTTTCAAGCTTTGGCGGTGACGGCGACTGGCACTTTAGAACGCTACGAATTGACCGATCGAGATTTAGCGATTATTTGCAGTTCCCATCAAGGTACGATCGAGCAATCGCGCCAGGTATTTAACGTCCTGTGGCGCTGCGACATTGACCCCTCTAAACTTCAATGCCCCATTCCCGAAGGCAAAAAGAGCGCCCTGCAATACAACTGTTCCGGGAAACACGCCGGAATGCTAGCTGTCTGCCAGCAACTGCACTGGCCACTGGACACTTATTTACGCCGCAAACATCCTGTCCAGCAGCTTATTTTGGGCAAAGTGGCTGACTTGCTGGCAATGCCTGCCGAAGAGTTTATCAGCGCTCGTGACGACTGCGGCGCTCCTACCTATCTGTTGCAGTTGGGGCAAATGGCGTCTTTGTACGCTAAGTTGGCCTCTGGCGACAATGTGGAGATGGAGCGGATTGTCCGCGCTATGACTCATCACCCGATGATGGTTGCCGGTGAGGGCAAATTTGACACGGAACTGATGCGCTTGACTCAAGGGGAATTGGTGAGCAAGTCCGGCGCCGAAGGGGTGCAGTGCATTGGCCGCGTTGGCGAAGGCATGGGCTTGGCAATTAAGGTGACGGATGGGGGAAAGCGCGCTCAATTTGCTGTGGCGATTCACTTGCTCAAGCAGTTGGGGTGGATTACTCCGACAATCGCCGAAACTCTGGCGGAGACTTACCTCACTCTCAGTGAGTTCAAGCGATTGGAGGTAATCGGGGAAGTTTCGATGCTTTAGGGCGATACGAGACTCGCTCGCCGATTTCAGCAACCCCTCCCACAATCTAAAATTTTTTTGATTTAGGGGTTGCAATTTTCAGAAAGATATGTTTATATTAGTAAAGAGACAAAAAGCGACGCG
>NZ_JAUBTR010000062.1:0-34947 GCF_036705045.1 Microcoleus sp. BR0-C5 | reverse complement strand
GGATAGAGCAGCCTGGTAGCTCGTCGGGCTCATAACCCGAAGGTCAGTGGTTCAAATCCACTTCCCGCCACCAAATTCAAGCGAACCCTGTAATCATTAAGGTTTCAGGGTTTTGTTTTTGGAAACCACTACAGAAAGACAAAGCGACGCGGGATAGAGCAGCCTGGTAGCTCGTCGGGCTCATAACCCGAAGGTCAGTGGTTCAAATCCACTTCCCGCCACCAAATTAAACAAGACAAGCCCCGGAAGCCTAAAAGTTGCTGGGGTTTGTTTTATGCCGTCTGTTTGATGCCTTCTGCGATCGCATCTTGGACAGATTGATATCGTTTCCGCTTGCACGAGCGACATGATAAAGAGGAGACGGCACTGCCGCCTCGAAAGCTGTGGGTAATATTAATTCCGATGCTGCCAGATTTGATATGAAAGCAGTTTATTTTAGGCCGCCACAAAAATGAGGACACAGCACTGCTGTGTCCCTACTGTATATTTGTATTTTTCTAATTGGGACAAAATAAGACCCACCCTCAACCTAAACACTCAACCCTATACTTTCAGACGACCGTTTGTGCAAGCTTTATTTGTTAAAAAATTGCAATCCGATATCCATATTTTTTAAATCAGGATTTTAAATTGCTAAGTCGGCTGAGCTTCCAACCAATCAAAAATCAGATTTAACTGTTCCAGTGTTACTAACCCGTATTGCCACAGAAGCATCGGCAGTTCGCTGGCATCTTGTTCACCGTGTCGGAGAGCAACGGCGATCGCAGAATTCGATATCGCCAACTCCCCCCTCAAATAATCGATCAGTTGAGCCTTTCCCATCACCTTCACCGCCAGTTTTATGCGCTATTGTAAAGATATGTAGCTAATCGGTCTGTATCGGAAGTTTAATTGGTCTAATCTTAGGTTCACAATAGAGAACCTTGTGTGATGGAAACCGCACAAAACTTGTGATAAAACTCTGATAAAAAAGCGATCGCAGTCACAATAGTTGCGACAATCAAAAATTGGGTTCCGCGATCGCTCGCTTCAAATGAATTCATTTAAAATTCCTAAAGTCCTAGCTGAAGCTGAACTCCCGCTTCTGTACCGCTGTCGGTTTGTTTGGGAGGTAAAGGATTTCCTTGACGCTGGGCGTCCGAAGGAGTAGTAATAAATTCCAATGGGCCTTCGATTTTGAGGCGAAATGTGTCGCCCAAGCTTCTTTCCCTTCTAGCAGAATTAGCTGCCGTTTCTGGTTCACCAATCAAGTTTTGGTAGTCCGAGTCTAAGCTTCTGTCCTCCACAGTCCTCAACGAGTCCCCAGATAAAGTCGTTTCCGAATATTGGGGCGTTGGTTGCAGTCTTTGTTGGGCGAGAACCGCCTGGGTCAAACCGATAAAAATTGAGCTCACTCCGAGAGCAGTGCCAAGAGTAGCAATAACTGCGTTCATAATCCATGCCTCCGCTAGTTGCATCCTACTATAGCAATCCTAAATGATTTGCGTAATTATTGTAGGGGCAATCCCACGCCCGGTTGCCCCGATAGATAGGGGGTAGGCAAAGAAAGGCACTACCCCTACAAATTTATCTGAATGATTTAGGATTGCTATATGTGCTTATTGTACCGAGCCGGAATTAAGTTGCACTCTATCAAAAGTAGCTGCTTGTGGAGATATCAATTAAAGTTCCTGTGAAAACTTATAACTTTGGATAGCGCTATCGGTCAAATAGAACTGACGCAGCAACCGGGTTGAAACACCAAAATACGTCATTTCAGGAATGAGTCAACCAAAAACTTGGTTTGTTTGATTAGCGTCCGTCAGGAGTGGAAAAATAGTTAGTGCTGGACGCACGGGCGGCTATCCATCGGTTTTTTTTCACGAAAATAGTTCGTTGCAGACCGCCAAAACGCTAAAAAAACCTGGTTTGAGATACCAGTTCAAAAAAAAAATGCAACTGCCGGCAAATTCTAAACCCTTACAGAATCAGCCTTTCTCAATTCTTTAATTCTTGAATCTCAAATCTATAATAGTATGAGCGTGTAGAGTCAGTCCAGGATTGATACTGCATTCATCTCGATCGCCAATGTTCCCAAAGCGGACGATCGCGCTAAGATGGCGGTGGCAGTCGTTAAAATTCAGTTGCCAGCGGCAGATTCCGAGTTATTAACAGCACTTTGCCTACTAAAACCATCTCAACTTCAAAATCTGCGCTCATCAAGTTGTACTTGATCAATAATTTCTTGATGGTACAAGCTCCCGGATTTATCCGTGGAATCAATCCAAAATCCAAAATCCTTGCATCCTCAAGCCCCCGGATTTATCCGTGGTGTCAATCTAAAATCTAAAATCTAAAATCTAAAATCTAAAATCGAATGACCGGAATGTTGTGGGTTCATAATAGTTCTGCTTTACCATGCCAATCAAATATCTGACCGACCCGATTTTAAAAATGTCGGGCAAAGTGCCAATTCGCATCGTCCTTGTTGTGCCTTTTGCCCTCCAGACTTTCGCTGCGGTAGGGTTGACGGGGTGGCTGTCGCTGCGGAACGGCCGCATAGCCGTCAACGATGTTGCCGCACAACTGCGGGCAGAAGTCACATCGCGTATCCAGCAACATATTTATACTTATATCAAAACACCCCACCAAATCAATCAGCTCAATCTCGATGCCATCCGTCTCGGCATTTTGAACGTGCAGGATGCTGATAATTTGCAACGCTACTTCTCCAAACAAATCACAACCTTTGATAAAATTAGCTACATTCAATTCGCCTCCGAACAAAAAGATTTTATTGGAGTTGAACGCCTAGACGACGGCAAGTTGCAAGTTCAGATTTCCAATCAATCTACCGGCTATAACTTTTACAGCTACGCGCCGTCGGAGTTCGGAGAACCAACCAAGCTATTAAAAACTACTCTCAACTACGACCCCCGCATCAGACCTTGGTATATAGCTCCGCTGCGGGCAGGCAAACCGACTTGGAGTAAAATTTATACTTATTTTGATGCTCCAAAACTAGCGATTACGGCTGCTCAACCAGTCTATGGTGATGATGGGAAACTGATAGGAGTCCTGGGTTCTGACTTGACACTTTCCAAGATAAATCAATTCTTGGAAACTCTAAAAATTGGCAAATCAGGACAGACTTTTATTGTAGAAAGGTCTGGGCAATTGGTGGCTAATTCTAATCGGGAACCGCCATTTATTGTTAGCAATGGTGTTGCAAAACGGATTGTGGCAGCCAGTAGCAAGAATGTTCTAATTCGATCGAGTGCCCGCTATTTGACAGAACGCTTCGGGGATTTGGGCAAAATTGACAAATCTCGCCAGTTAGATTTTACGATCGACGGTGAACGGCAATTTCTACAGGTGACGCCGCTCTCAGACAGCAGGGGCCTCGATTGGTTGATTGTGGTGACGGTTCCTGAAGCGGATTTTATGGAAAGGATTCATGCCAACACTCGGTATACTGTGCTGATGTGTCTGGGTGCTTTGGTGCTGGCAACAGCGATTGGCGGTCTGACTTCGAGATGGATTGTTGTACCGATTCGGC
This sequence comes from Microcoleus sp. BR0-C5, assembly GCF_036705045.1. Taxonomy (NCBI): domain Bacteria; kingdom Bacillati; phylum Cyanobacteriota; class Cyanophyceae; order Oscillatoriales; family Microcoleaceae; genus Microcoleus; species Microcoleus sp. BR0-C5. The sequence continues at coordinate 31,409 of NZ_JAUBTR010000062.1, read as the reverse complement.
GTCTGAGCAAGGCTGCGGAGGCTTTGTCCCGGGGAGAATGGGACTCGATGGCGGTAGATTCCCGCTTGATGGCATCTGTAGAGCGAGAGGATGAGGTCGGTGTCCTGGCTCGCTCTTTTAATACAATGGCTGGTCAATTGGAAGAGTCGTTTACTACTCTAGAAGATCGAGTGGAATCTGCGATCGCCGACAAAAATCAATTAATTATTTCTCTGCAAAAATCGCAGCAAAAACTGGCTCTCCATCTTCACCAAACTCCTTTGGGGGCGATTGAATGGGATCTAAATTTTCACGTAGCGGAATGGAATTTGTCAGCGGAAAGAATTTTTGGATACAGCCGCTTGGAAGCTATGGGACGCCACGGAGTCGATCTCATAGTTCCTGAAAGTGGTAAGGAGTATGTCAGGCAACTATCTATAACTTTGCTAACTAATCAAGGAGGAGTTACCAGCATTAACGAGAACATGAGAAAGGACGGCAAAATTATTCTTTGTGAGTGGTACAATACCACTTTGGTCGATGCTGACGGCAGCATCATCGGCGTGGCATCGCTGATTCAGGATGTGACTGAATTTCACAATGCTGTGGGGCAGTTGCGGGCTAGCGAGGAGCGGTTTCGCCAGTTGGCAGAAAATATTCATGAGGTATTTTGGATTAGAGAACCCAATCAAAAGCAGCTAGTTTATGTGAGCCCTGCTTGCGAAAAAATATGGAATTTGAGCAGTCAGAGTTTGCACTCAGAACCGGGGGCTTTTTGGGATGCTATTCACCCGGAGGATCTCGATCGCGTCAAGGCTGCTTTTGAGAAACAGGTGCGGGGCGATTATGATGAGGAGTATCGGGTAGTGCGATCCGACGGTTCAGTTTGCTGGGTGCGCGATCGGGCTTTTCCAGTCCGCAACGAAACAGGGCAAATTTACCGCATCGTCGGTATTGCCGAAGATATTACCCAGCGCAAATTAGCAGAAGAATTCCAAAAGGTCGCTCAAACCGCTCAAGCTGCAAACCAAGCCAAAAGCGCCTTTTTAGCTAATATGAGCCACGAATTGCGAACTCCCCTCAACGCGATTATTGGTTACAGCGATATGCTCAAAGAAGACGCCGAGGATTTAGGCTGCGAAGATTTTATCCCCGACTTGCAAAAAATTCAAACAGCGGGCAAACACTTGCTATGTTTAATTAGCGACATTCTAGATATTTCTAAGATTGAAGCAGGTCGGATGGAACTTTACTTAGAAACTTTCAACCCGGTTAATTTAATTGATGAGGTAGTTTCTACTGTAAAACCCTTGGTAGATAAAAATTCTAATAAGTTTGAAGTTGATTGTGCTGACGACTTGGGAATGATGTATGCTGACATTACCAAAACTCGTCAAATATTGCTCAACCTGCTGAGCAATTCAGCCAAATTTACGGAAAACGGCACTATTACCCTCTGCATTAAAAGAGTTAAACATGACAGCTTAACTACTCAAGAAGTAGCCGAACCTTCCGACTCAATAATTTTTCGCGTAGCTGATACGGGCATTGGGATTCCCCCCGAACAATTGCAGCATTTATTTCAAGCTTTTATGCAGGGCGACGCCTCAACTACGCGCAAGTATGGCGGCACGGGTTTGGGATTGACTATTAGCCGTCACTTTTGCGTGATGATGGGTGGCGATATGCACGTTGAAAGCGAGTTAGGTTGCGGTTCGGTTTTTACTGTGTGCTTGCCGGCCCGCGTTGAATTATTGGTCAGCAATTAGTCTTGCTATCCGGGACGCACTTGTTACACAAGAAACCAGGTTTATTGACAAAAAAGCTACGCTTTCAGATAAGTTCTGGGCAATAAACCAAGGTGATGATACCATGCAACATAAGTCCTAATCTTAGTTAATTTGCCGTTTCTGCCGCCCCAAAAGTTGAGCTGTTAATACCCCGCCGACAAAGCCAAAGAAATGCGCTTGCCAGGAAACTCCCGGCTGCGAGGGCAAAACTCCCCAAATTAAACTGCCGTAGAAGAAACCGACAATTAAAGATACCAAAATAGATGTAAAGCTGCGTTCAAAATAGCCCCTCAGCAGTAAGAAGCCGAAGTAACCAAAGATTAATCCGCTGGCACCAATGTGAACGGAATAGGGCGCGCCAGTTAGCCAAACTCCGAATCCGCTGACTAGCACAGTGACGGCACTCACGATAAAAAAGTCGCTAATTTCTCGCAGCATGATCAACCAACCCAATGTCACTAAAGGGAGGGTATTGGCGGCTAAGTGAGCAAAACTGCCGTGTAGAAAAGGCATCAACAGGATACCTTGAAGTCCGTCGAGGCTGCGGGGGCGGACTCCGTAGGCATTCAGCCTGCCTCCGAACACGAATACATCGACAATTTCGATAATCCAGAGGAGGGAGACGAAGCCACCGAGAATGGCGGCGTGGCTTTGCAATTCGCGGGTGATAGCTTTGGTTTCTGGGTTGCTCATGGGTGGTGAGGGCGATGATATCGATTATTTCTCATTGTAGAAGTTTCTGAGCGATCGCGAGCAAAGATAGTTGCCGCGAGGTTTCAGGGTTTTTTGCAGCAGAGCTTATTTAGAAATATTATAAGTTTTATTAAAAGTTCCGCATTTTCACGTATAGGATAATTCACCTGGATGCGTCACAATTGTAATTGAACTACAAAAGGAGAGTCAACCGAAGGTTGAAGCTAAAACGTAGAAGACAGAATTTTTACCCTATCAATCAATTGTTGGGCTTGAAATGAGGACAGTTTTTAGAGCGCACAAAGCCTTTAAAAAAATCAGGAACTACTTTTCTCGCCTTAAGTCATTAATTTAAGAAGTTCAATCCGGTAAAGCAAAACGAGATGCTGTAGATACTGATTGTAGATAAAATCGCACAAGCTCTACAGAGAGTTCTTGGCACCTCGTTATAAAAGAGGAACAGAGCAAAATGAACGTATTTGAGCATACAATTTCCTACCGAACTCTGCCAAATTGGGTAGGATTTGGCAAACAAGAAACCGCCGTTAATGTCGCTACAAATTCTCAACCTTACGGTCAAAAGCCACACTTTGACCCCTTGCATCCGCTAAAACAATGGCTTGATAACACTGCAATTAAAAGTCAAAAGTTGGCTCGGTTGCTGTGTAAGTTTATTCCCAGCCAGTGTCCGTTTGAGCGAGAAGTCAAAATTGGCGATCGCACTTTATTATCCATTCCGCCGCTGTGCAAGTTAAATCCGCTTTACGAGCAAGTGGTTGGGCTGCGCTTTCGAGCTTTGTGTTATTTGGCTGACGAGTGTGGCGAAGATGTAACTCCTTATTGTTAATTCTGCAAAAACTTAAATTTCTCACTGTCTTTTTACCCTCCCTTCTCCTTGTTGGGGAGGGGTTTTTTATTTTGAGATTATTCGGCGGTTGAAACCTGTTATATCAATTCCGGTTGCACTCCTTATTATTGTTGACTGTTGACTGTTGACTGTTGACTGTTGACTGTTGACTCTATGTCGAAAAACTGAATGGTTGAGTGTTAACTGTTGACTCGATTTTATTATTCCGATGCAACCGGAAACGATATTAACCTCAAACTCAAATGTGGCGAAATGCCGATCATTTGAGTTCGAGGTTAAATTAGACAAACTTTCGTCTGCCTCAGCAGAAAAGCCTGATCTTCTGTTAGATCCCCGGCTTTTTGAAGAAGTCGGGGCTTGAAAGAGCGATCGCATTTATATACTAAAGGGAGCGAATCACTCGTTGTTCGAGAATGCGTTTGCCTTTGTTATAAATACTAAGGCTGGCTCCTGTAACGATGTAATCGTAGGTGCCATTTTTTGCCACGTAACCAGTCCCCTCTTCAGTTCGAGCACGCAGGGCGATTGTGCTGCCGTTACTCTTTTTAACGCCGTAGTAATATAGTTGATGGGCGTGGTTGTAGCACAGATAAATCCGAAAGTTACTGGTCTCGAAATAGTTTGCCAGTGTCTGTCTTTTGCGAACACAAAAATCTCTCACCTGTTTTTGGGGAGTGGATACATTAGCTATTTGTATGGTTTCAATCGGAGACTGAGTGCGAGACGCTGTTGGTGCAGTGCTTGTGTTCGATTGTCCTAGAGCAAAGGTTGCCGCTGGATTGCTGGCAAATAGCATTAAACCGAGTAAGCTGGTTTGTGTGAGTCTTGCTGTGAAGTTCATAAGTCATTCCTTTAAAATATGTTGATGCGTCTAATCTAGGTAAGTTGGATTGATTAGAGCGATCGAACAGTACAGTTTTCACAATTGGCCTAAAGGAGGAAATGCCTGGATGCAATTTCCGTTTTCCCTGAGATAGGGCGCAATTCTCAATAAGCTTTTAGGGGCAGGCTAGAAGCCCACCCCACAAGAGGATTGAATGTATAGTCGAAAGCTGGTTGCTGAGAATGATATTTTTCTGTGAGTTTCCCTGCAACTGACTAGCCAACTGACAATTAAAAAACTGGCACTTTGGATTGCTGAGAGGACTTATGTACTAACAGGCGATCGCGAGGACAAAGCAGAGAATTATTTTAAATATTGTGCGCCAACTGCGGGCGCGGATGCTAGTTTTCATCAATTTCGATAAGTGCGATCGGGCGACACGCACCAGCAACCCACGAGGGAAGTCTTTACGCGCCGCTTTTGGGCTTTTCAGGTTCAGAAGGTAAATCTCCCTTTTTTTTCGCTTCCAAAACCGCTGTTTCAACGATAAAAGCGATCAAACTAGCTGTGGGTCTACCTTGCCGATCGGCCCACAGTTCTAAGGATTCATAGATGTAGTCGGGGAGTGTGATGTGAACGCGCTTGCTCACTGTCAATATTTACTGTTTGCGAACGCTCCCAATCATACAAGTTTACGCCGATCGCGGTGTTATAACGCTATTTTAGTAACTTTCTGCTACCAATGAGGGCCTTTTGTGCAATAATTTGTACAGCACACCACAGGTGCAAAGTCAAAAGCCAGTCCCCCGCCGTGGAAAAGCAAGGACTGGCTATGGCTCCCATTAACAAAGGAGATACCTTTACAAAGGAGATACACCTATTATGCCGTATGAGAAACGTCTCAGACCGTGGGTCGTTGTTCGTTTGCTTCCGAATCTACAAAGGGTCGTTGTCGGTCGGTTTCGCAGTTGGTCTGATGCAGAGGGTCTTTTACGAGTTCTCAAACAACTGCTTCCGGCTGCTAACTTGACCTTAGTTTTCGATCCGATCGATTAATTTTGGTTGCGAGTAATTGAAGTGCGATCGCCCTTGGTTTGAGAAGGGCGATCGTACAAATCACCTCAAAACAGTGCGATTGCTTGTGCCCTCAAATTTCAGCCTCGATCGGGATTGTCCTCTTCGTAATCCATTAAGTCTCCGGGCTTGCAATTCAGTGATTTGCAGAGAACGTTTAACGTTGCTGCGTCTATTCTGGTCAGGTAACGGCGAGTTTTGAGCCGAGAAATAGACCTGGGATTCATCCCGGTTAGGACAGCCAGTTCCTTATTACTGATATTCCGATCGGCCATGACAACTGCTAATCTCCACCGGATCACTGTTTAACTGCTCACAACCTTTGCAAGGCAGATGCTAGCACCTTGTAGGTCAATTTTTGGGCTGTATAGACTGTAACAGTTGCACAATAGACCGCTGCGGTTGTCAAACTGCTTTATTTGGATTAAACTTAAGTATGCAAAAGTCAAAAGCCAGTCCGATGCTTTCCGAGGGCTCAGGACTGGCTATGGCTCCAATTAACAAGGAGATACACCTATTATGCCGTATGAGAAACGTCTCAGACCGTGGATCGTGGTTCGTTTGCTTCCAAATCTACAAAGGGTCGTTGTCGGTCGGTTTCGCAGTTGGTCTGATGCAGAGGGTCATTTGCGAGTTCTCAAACAACTGCTTCCGGCTGCTTGATTGACCCTAGTTTTCGATCCGATCGATTAATTTTGATTGCGAGTAATTGAAGTGCGATCGCCCGCTTGTTTCAGAAGGGCGATCGTATTTTCGTGCAATGTTAAACTGAACGCAAAATATCAATTGAGTTGGGGAAAAAAACGTGACAGCTATTCTACAAGTAACAGAACAGCCAACAGCACAGCGCGACTTCACTCCAGAAGAATATCTAGCCCTGGAAGAAGCAGCAGAGTATAAAAGTGAATATCGCGACGGAGTAATTATTCCAATGACAGGTGGAACTACAAATCACAATCGCATTGCCCTGAATATGAGCATAGCATTACGTCTTGCTCTTAAGGGACTTGACTATGATGTTTTTATGGGCGACGTGCGTCTGTGGCTGCCGAAAAAGCGAACTTATACTTATCCCGATGTGATGGTAATTCCGGGGAAATCTGAGTATTTCAATAATCGCCAAGATACGGTGATGAATCCTCAAGTGATTGTGGAAGTTTTATCGAAATCTACGAAAGCTTACGATCGCACTGATAAGTTTAAGTCTTATCAAACGATTCCCACATTTCAAGAGTATATTCTGATTGACCAATCTCAGGTTTATATAGAACAGTATTGTAAGTTGGCGAACAAGCGGTGGTCGTACCGTCAGTACGATGAGGAAGATGCGGCGCTAGTTTTTAATTTCTTTCAAGTTGAAGTGCCACTGGCAGATATCTATGAGAAGGTGGATTTTGAGGCGGAAAATGATGCAGAAAATGAGCCAGAAGAAAGCGGGGAGGAATAAGGGCGATCGCTTTGTTGGGAATGCGGGTTATCATTTAAGTGAGCGATCGCACTCAGAAGAAATATTTGTTCAACATCATTGTGGGAGAACATCAAGATGACAGGCACTTTGCAAACAACCGAGCAACGTTACTGCACAGAAGAGCAATATTTAGCACTGGAAGAAACAGCAGAGTACAAAAGCGAATATCTCGACGGGGAAATTATTCCTATGACAGGCGGATCTACCAATCACAATCAAATCGCTGGCAATTTGTACATTGCTTTAAGTCTTGCTATCAAAAAACGGAATTACCGCATCTTCATGGGTGACGTGCGTCTGTGGATACCAAAAGTTCGACTGTACACTTATCCCGACGTAATGGTAATTTTTGGGCTACCTGAGTACCACAACAATCGCACTGACACGATTACCAACCCTCAAGTTATTGTGGAAGTTTTATCAAAGTCTACTAAAAACTACGATCGAGTTGACAAGTTTACATTTTACAAAACTCTTCCTACTTTTCGAGAATACATTACGATCGATCAAACAAAAATTAAGGTCGAGCAGTATTCAAAAACCGAGAATAAAAGATGGTTGTATTGTGAGTATGACGAGGAAGATACGGCATTAGTGTTTAATTCTTTTGAGCTTGAAGTTCCTCTATCTGATGTTTACGAACAAGTTAATTTTGAGCAAGTTGAGCAAGAAGATAGTCAAAATGAGGAGTGAGGGCGATCGCACTTTGCTTTAAAAGCGCGATCGTTACTTAATATACTTCATCATGCGTCCCCATATCAATCAAGACGATCAATTCCTCTTGCGTTTCATTATCTTGCTCAAAAGTATAGATAATTCGGCAATCGGACTCAACCCAACAAGCCCAAAGCCCTTCTAATTGCCCCCGCAGTTTATGTGCCTTCAATGAAGGAGAAAATGGATCGTTTACTAACAACTCCAAAACCGAAAATATTTTCTCACCTAATTGCGGATTTCTCTTGATAACCCGTTTAAAAGCCCGTTTAAAACTGTTGTTCCAAACTAGAGTTTTCATTCTTCATCCAGTAAATCAGCTTTTAACTGTGCAAGGTTGCCTCGCTTGGCGGTGCCGGCTTTTAAAGCACTCAAAACCTCTCTTGCATTGCTAGCAATTTCCCCTCGCCGATTTTCAATTCGCCGTTTCTGAATTAATTCAATTAACAAATCTTGCTCTTCAATTGCCAGAGATTCTACATATTCGATCGCGGTCTGGAAAGCAATAGAATTAGCCATAAAGAACTTTTCTATGTTTGAAAAGTGACAGTGCATTTCTATTTTACTAAGTGAGGTGGGCAAATGCCCACCCTACCAATCACCTACGCGCCGACAGATTCCTTGGCTGCGTACAGAACCTCAACGGTAATCTTATCAATCCCCCGATCGCGCGCAAACTTCTCAGTATTCCGCTTCACCTTACCCCGGACAAAACCAGGGATTTTATTCAACTCAGCCTGTCCATCTTTCGTCCAACCCATATCAGAATCAGCCGAAATACCCTTCGTAATTACTTCCTTGGTATCGTGGCCGCCGAAGATTTCCAGCAGGTGGTCTTCCATTCCCAAAGTGAAGGAATTGTACACCAAATCTACGCACTGATTCGTGCCTTCATAACCCAAAAACGGCTTGTAGCCGATCGGGAAATTTTGGACGTGAATCGGTGCAGCAATTACGCCGCAGGGAATATCCAACCGCTTACCTACGTGGCGTTCCATTTGGGTGCCGAAAATAGCCGAAGGTTCCGCTTTGGCGATCGCATCTCCGATCGCCCCGTGATCATCCGTCACCAGCACTTCATCACAATACTCGCTAACCTGTTCCCGGAACCAATCAGCATCGTGTTTGCAGTAGGTTCCAGCCCACACAACGTGGATTCCCATCTCGCGAGCCAAAATCTTCGTCATCGCTGCAGCGTGCGTATTATCGCCAAATACGACGGCTTTTTTGCCGGTTAAGTTTTGGCAGTCGATCGACCGCGAAAACCAAGCAGCCTGCGACACAAACCGCGTTTGTTGGTCAATAAAATTTTCGTAATCAACATCCGCACCTTGAGCATTCAAAACTTGCTGAATCTTGCGGATACAGCGCGCAGTTTCCACCACACCCATCGGCGTAATATCCACCATCGGCGTGCCGAATTCTTTTTGCAAATACTCCCCGGCCATCATCCCCAATTCCCGATAAGGAACCAGGTTAAACCAAGCGCGCGGCAGTCTTTTCAAGTTGTGAACCGAAGCACCTTCGGGAATAACTTCGTTGACTTCAATGCCCAAATCTGCCATCAAACGCTTCAACTCGGTGCAGTCATGCTGGTTGTGGAAACCCAGCGTAGACATACCGATAATGTTGACAGATGGTTTTTCGCTTTTGGCTTCTACTAAATCGCCTTTTTTGCGAGCTTTGTTAATGTAAAATTGGACGATTTGATCCAAAGTGCGATCGGCAGCTTGGAGTTCGTTGACGCGGTAATGGTTAACATCCGCCAGCAATACATCGCCTTTGGCATCCAATTGAGCTCGTTCCACGAAGTTTTCCAAGTCTTCTTGCAGAATGCTGGAGGTGCAAGTCGGGGTGAGCACGATTAAATCTGGGTGTTCTTCTCTGTCTTTGCGGGTGATGTTGTCCACCACCCGTTCCTGCGAACCCCGCGCCAGTACGTGTCTGTCAACGACGCTGGTAGTCACCGGGGTGAAATCCCGTTCCCTCTCCAGCATGGAACGCATGACGTTGAAATAGTCGTCTCCAATCGGTGCGTGCATGATTGCATGGACGTTTTTGAAGGAAGTGGCGACGCGCAAAGTGCCGATGTGGGCTGGGCCTGCGTACATCCAATAAGCCAATTTCATAGTTTTTTTCCTGGTGCTGGTTGAGAATTGCCCGATCGGGCGATTACTGCTAAATTTTAAGGTTGTTTCTGATTTTCTCACCGGATGAATCCTTTAGAAATAGTAACTTTCTGATGATTTCCAGATGTGGTAAATGCTCAAAAGCCTTTGCTGCTTAGGATTTGGCCCGTAATTCCAACAAATTGACCTTGCTTTTATGGCAATAATTCTTAATCTTTCCTAAAATTTTCTTCAGAGCTAGGCAAATTCTATCGCCCTAGAGTTCGCTGCCGCGCACCAGACAAGGTGCAATAATTCGGCATTTTTTGTCAAATTTAGTCTGTTCAAACGGTCAGTTAGTATTGTTAATCGAGCGATCAAAATAGATAGAACTGAAGGAAATTGCAGATTCCGAAGCAACACTTAACTCCCTCCGCGCCTCGGTAGCGAATTATAGTTAAGATTTGCACTGCCCGGTTTTTTTAAAGCATCCCAAATTCGTGCCCGATCAACGAAAAAAATACATCTTTCACCACTTGCGTATTTTCACGAGATGTGGTGACACTCCGCTAAAATCAAGCGATTGCTAGGAATCTGAGATGATTTAGTTGTCAACATGGCGATCGAGCATTAAAGTAAATCCTTGCACAAATCCTGTATTTGTGATTTTGTTTACCTAACTGCTGAGGTGACGAAAGCCCCAGCTTGCATTTGTCAGCAGTAGCTCATTCCTGTCAAGGCCTGCTTTCCCACACATCCCAAAAGATAGCTCTTGAGCGATAATGAAAAATAACATAGGATTTACGAAAAGAAACCCGATTTACACAAAAAAATCTTGGGTTTGTCAACGACTAGCAACGAAGAAACCGGGTTTCTAGCCCGCCGCGCGTCAGTCCTGTAACATTGACCAAGCACACCTAATTTGAGAGAACCCAACTATGATGGCAATTCCCGGCGTTGCAGTTCTCGCTCTCATTTATGAAAGCAGCACTTCCCTGGTTTACCGCGGTCACAACGAGCAGAACAACCAACCTGTTATTATCAAACTTATCAAAGAAGACTATCCTACTCCTGAAGAACTGAATAGATACAAGCGCGAATATGAGATCACTGCCAACTTAAGCCTGTTAGACGGAGTTGTGAAAGTGCATAAGTTGCAACAGGTTAGAAATAGTCTGGCAATGATCTTAGAAGACTTTGGCGGGGAATCTTTAAAAATATTTATGGGTTCTCAAAAATTTACCATTTTAGGATTTCTGACTACTGCCATCAAAGTTGCGGAAACTTTGGGCGAAATTCATGGAAAAAATGTAATTCATAAAGATATAAATCCCTCTAATATAGTTTTTAATCCAGCTACAGGACAAGTTAAACTAATAGACTTTAGCATTTCAACAGCATCCAACCTGGAAAATATTCCAAATAAAAATCCCAATTTTCTAGAAGGCACTTTAGCGTATATGTCGCCCGAACAAACCGGCAGAATGAACCGGGTAGTCGATTACCGCACCGACTTTTATTCCCTCGGCGTGACCTTTTATGAAATCCTGGCAGGACAACTCCCTTTTCCCACTACAGATCCCATGGAGTTAGTTCACTGTCACATCGCCAAACAGCCAGTACCTCTCGCTGAAATAGCCCCAGAAATTCCTCAAGCTGTTTCAGATATTGTGATGAAATTGTTAGCAAAAACCGCTGAGGAGCGCTATCAAAGTGCTTGGGGGCTAAAAGCCGATTTGGAATCCTGCCTGTTTCAGTGGCAAACATCTGGGGTTGTTTCTGAGTTTCCTCTCGGCAGCCAAGATATTTCCGACAAATTTCAAATACCTCAAAAACTTTACGGCAGACAGCGAGAAGTTGAAACTCTTTTAGGGGCATTTGAACGGGTAGCAGCAACTAATAATCGAGGCTACCGCACCGACAATTCTCAAATTTCTGTCATCAAAAAAGAGAGCAAATCTAAAAAAGAAATTCCCTTGTCAGTCCTGGCGAGAGGACAGCATAAATCCCGCAGCGAGATGATGCTGATTGCTGGTTATTCCGGTATTGGCAAATCTGCAATGGTGAAGATTTTAGACAAACCGATTACCCGCAAGCGTGGCTATTTTATTTGGGGAAAATTTGACCAGTACAAGCGGACTATTCCTTACTCTGCCGTTGTCAGCGCTTTTTCGGAATTGGTGCGGCAACTGTTAACTGAAAGTGAGGCTCAATTAGCAGTTTGGCGCGAAAAACTCCGCAGTTCTTTCGGTCAAAATGGGCAAATTATTATTGATGTACTTCCCGAAGTTGAACTAATTGTCGGTGCTCAGTCTCCTGTAGCAGAATTGGGGCCGACGGAATCTCTGAACCGCTTTAATTTAGTATTTCAAAATTTCATTCGCGTATTTTGCCAGCCCGAACATCCGCTGGTAATTTTTCTCGATGATTTGCAGTGGGCTGATTCGGCGACTCTCAAATTGATCGAATTGATGATGACAGATGAAGCTACGCAATATCTGTTTTTAATTGGTGCTTATCGGGATAATGAAGTTAGTCCTACTCATCCTTTAATGATGACTGTGGAGACGCTGCGGAATCAGGAAGCTATTATTAATCAGATTGCTTTGTCGCCGCTGGGGGTGGAAAACATAACTCATTTGATTGCGGAGACTTTGCACAGCGATCGAGAATCTGTCAAACCCTTAGCTGAATTGGTAATCAGCAAAACCGACGGCAATCCTTTTTTTGTAAATCAATTCCTGCAAACATTGTATCAGGAAAACTTGCTAGTTTTTCATCCGCCACAGTCGGGGAGTAAGGGCGGCTGGCATTGGGATATGACTCAAATTGAGCAGTGCGCTATCACTGACAATGTAGTTGACTTGATGGTACAAAAATTGAGAAAACTGCCAAGCTCGACGCAGCAAGTTTTGCGTTTAGTGGCTTGTCTGGGCAACGAATTTGACTTGAATACTCTTTCTTTAATTAATGAAAAAGAAGCCTCGGAAACTTTTTCTCACCTGTTGCCGGCGATTAAGTCGGGACTGATTCTGCCAACTTCGGAATTGGAAAGCAAGTCATTAGATTACGTGCTGTTTCCGCTTTTAATTCTGAATTATAAATTTTTGCACGATCGCGTACAGCAAGCAGCTTACGCTCTGATCGACGACTCGCAAAAAAAGGCCGTTCACCTGAAAATAGGCAGGCAAATCCTAGAAAACACTCCGGCTGAATATCGCGCTGACAGAATCTTTGAATTAGTCGATCACTTGAATGTAGCTCGATCGCTCATTAAAGACGATCGAGAATTAATTGAACTGGCAACGCTGAATTTAGACGCGGCCCGCAGAGCCAAAGATGCCACTGCTTATGTTGCTGCCTTGCAGTATTTGACCGCAGGCATGGACGGTTTGAGCGCCGATATTTGGGATGCCCACTACGATTTAGCCTTTGCCTTGCACATGGAGCGGGCAAATGTTGAGTATTTAAACGGTTATTTCGATAAGTCTGAAGAATTTATTAATATAACTCTGGAAAAAGCGCGATCGCCCTTAGAAAAGGTAGAAATTTACAACCTGCTGATCGTGCAGTACACCCTGCGGGCGAAGTACGAAGAAGCCGTTAAAGCCGGAATCAAAGCTTTGGACTTGCTAGGCATTGACTTACCGCTAGACGGGCTACAAAAAGTCATATCCGAAGAATTTGCAGCAGCTACAAATATTTTAGCAGGTAGAGAAATAGCTTCCCTAATTGACGCCCCCGAAATGACTGTACCCGACAAAAAAGTTGCAGTCAAATTAATTACAAACTTGCTGACATCGGCGTACCTCAAAAATCCCGACTTGTGGAAAGTCAGCGTTTTAAAAGGAGTCAATCTTTCTCTACAATACGGTTTAGTACCCGAAGCCTCTCTTTGCTATGCTGGCTACGGTATGTTCTTAAACGCAGTTTCTGGAGATTACAAAGCTGCGTATCAATTCGGCTTGCTCTCGCTGAATCTCAGCGAAAAGTCTGGCAATATCGGCTTGAAATGCAGAGCTTGTTCATCCTTGGTCAGTATTTTTTATTACTGGTTCAACCACATCAAAGATTCCCACGCAATCAGCAATGAAGGATATCAAGCAGCTTTAGAATCAGGAGATTTAGAGTATGCGGGTTATATCCTATCCAACCGCATAGCTAACTCATTTTTTCAAGGTAAAGAAATCTCGCAAATTCTGGTAGACACGAGCAGGTATTTGCAATTCAGCCAAAAAACCAAAAATCAGCTCGTAACCGATATATTATTAGGGGTAGAGTTAATCCTGCGTAACTTGGGTAAACTAACTCCTGAAAAGTTTGTATTTGAAAGCGAAGATATTAGCGAAGCTGAATATGTACACAACTGTCAAGCTCATCAAAATTTATACTCGCTCTGCCTTTATCAGATTCGCAAATGCCAGGTTATGTACTGGTACGGCAACTTCAACGAAGCGCTACAACTAGCTTTTGAAGTAGAAAAACAGCTATCTTTTATTACCGGAGCGATACCCGCTACCGAATGGAATTTTTTCTTTTCTCTAACTTTAGCAGCCGTTTTCCCAAATGTTTCCGAAGACAAGCAAAAGGAATACTTGGAAAAGTTAGAGGAAAACCAAAAACAGATGAAAATTTGGGCAGACAACTGTGCCGAAAATTTTCTGCACAAGTACCTTTTAGTACAAGCAGAAATAGCCAGAATTTCCAAGAAAGATTCAGAAGCTGTAGAATTGTACGATTTTTCTATAAATTTAGCCCAAGACAATGAGTTTGTCCAAAATGAAGCGCTAGCTAATGAACTAGCAGCTAAGTTTTGGTTGAGTAAAGGCAAGTATCAATATGCCAAAATCCACTTGCGGGAAGCTCACTCGTGCTACTTGCGCTGGGGTGCAGTTCGCAAAGTAGAAGATTTAGAACAGAAGTATCCGCAGTTGCGGGAAATGACGCCAATCAACGGCAGTTTTAACAACAATCAAACTACCACAACTATTCATACTTCTACTGGTAGCGATGCGAGAGTGCTGGATTTGGCAACGGTAATGAAAGCATCTCTGGCGATTTCTAGCGAAATTGTCCTCGATAAGTTGCTGGCTTCTTTGATGAGAATCTCCTTAGAAAATGCGGGAGCTCAATTAGGTTTTCTGATTTTAGTCAGAGATGGCAAACTGTTGATTTCAGCTAAAGCGTCAGTATTTGCTGAAGATGTAGCTGTGCTGCAATTTACGCCTGTTGGAGACTATCACGATTTACCTGTGACGGTGATTAATTATGTGGAAAGGACTCGCTCGGATTTGGTGTTGAGCAATGCGGCAGCTGAGGGACTATTCACAGCCGATCCTTACATCGCTAAACACCAACTGCAATCTATTTTATGTACTCCAATCATCAATCAAGGCAAACTAATCGGCATTCTTTATTTAGAAAACAATTTAACTGTCGGGGCATTTACTCCCCACAGATTGGAAGTCTTAAGGTTGCTGTCTTCCCAAGTGGCTATTTCTTTGGAAAATGCTCTACTTTACAATTCTGTGGAACAGAAAGTGCAAGAACGGACGCAGGAGTTAAATGAAAAAAACGAGCGTTTAGAACAAACTTTGCGCGAACTTAAACTCACTCAAGCTCAATTAATCCAAACGGAAAAAATGTCTAGTTTGGGGCAAATGGTGGCTGGTGTAGCTCACGAAATTAATAATCCTGTAAGTTTCATCTACGGCAATCTTAATCCCGCTAGCGAATACGTTAAAGACTTGCTAAAATTGATTGACCTTTACCAGCAGCACTATCCAGAACCTGCTGATGAAATTCTAGAAGAAATAGAAACAATTGAGCTAGAATTTTTGAGCGAGGATTTGCAAAAGCTGCTGGATTCCATGAAAGTAGGAGCGGAAAGAATCCGGGATATTGTGCTAAGCTTGCGGAATTTCTCGCGCCTCGACGAAGCGCAAATGAAGTCGGTAGATATCCATCAAGGCATCGACAGTACGGTGATGTTGCTCCAACCGCGTTTGAGAAAAGAGGGCGGGCGTTTGGGAATTGAGGTGATTAAAAATTACAGCACGCTACCCCTAATTACTTGTTATGCGTCTCAGTTGAATCAGGTATTTATGAATATTTTGACAAATGCGATCGATGCTCTCCTCGTAGCAAGAGATTGCCCGGAAAACTCTCATCAACAGCCGACGATTACAATTTCTACAGAGGTGACAGACAGGAATTCTGTCATAATTAGAATTGCCGACAGCGGGCCGGGGATGAGCACGGAGGTGCTGCACAAGATATTCGATCCATTTTTTACAACTAAGCCCGTGGGTTCGGGAACTGGTTTGGGATTGTCTATTTCTCACTCGATTGTTGTCAGTTCTCATGGCGGGAAATTGACTTGCGTTTCTGCACCCGGAGAGGGGAGTGAGTTTATTATTGAAATTCCGATCGCACC
Organism: Microcoleus sp. BR0-C5; assembly: GCF_036705045.1. Classification (NCBI taxonomy): domain Bacteria; kingdom Bacillati; phylum Cyanobacteriota; class Cyanophyceae; order Oscillatoriales; family Microcoleaceae; genus Microcoleus; species Microcoleus sp. BR0-C5. The sequence goes on along the minus strand of NZ_JAUBTR010000062.1, from coordinate 15,456 downwards.
CAGGCAAGTTTTGTAATCGGCGCCACTATTAACCCACGGCATCGCTCAAAGAGTAATGATGTTTCAGGGAAAATGGAAGAATAAACGTCTCTACCTCTCTTTATCTGCGTAAATCAGCGTCAATCCCTTGTCCGGGGCGGTGAATACATTCTCTTTTTTTAACCGCCGATGAGGGCAGATAAACACAGATTAACGCAGATGAATTAGATCTATTCCGGTTGCACCGTTCGTGATTGTTGACCCTGCTGCAAAGCTGAGTTGGCATCGCTGTTGAAGGAATTCATAAAATAAGTTAGTGATAAAGTTTCCAACATTCTCGCGCAATTTCCCAATCCTCCTGCGTGTGAATTACCAAAATTCTTACCGCTGAATCCACTGCCGCAATATCTTGATCTATCGGTGAATGTTGATTTTTATCCTCATCCAATTTTAACGCGATAAATCCAAAAGCTTCGCAAGCGGCCGCCCGCACAACAGCAGAATTTTCCCCAACTCCCGCCGTAAAAATTAAAGCATCCAACCCTCCTAAACTCGCCAGCATCGCCCCAATTCCGGCGCGCAAACGGTGAATGTAAATATCCAATGCAAGTTGAGCTCTCTGATTACCTTGGGCGATCGCATCTCCAATCTGCCGCATATCGCTAGATACCCCTGAAATCCCTTTTAAACCAGAATTTCGATTGAGAATACCATCAAGTTTCTCAGCAGTAAAATCGGATTGTTTTAACAGATGAATGAGAATGCCTGGATCGATCGAACCCGATCGACTTCCCATCATCAAACCTTCCAAAGGCGTAAATCCCATCGTCGTGTCAACACTCACGCCCTCGCGAATGGCAGCCAGAGAACATCCGTTGCCCAAATGACAGCTAATCAGCCGCAAATCAGCCAAATCTTTACCCAGAATGTCGGCGGCCCGACGCGCGCAATATTGATGGCTAATCCCGTGAAAACCGTAGCGGCGAATCCCGTTTTCGAGCCATTCGTAGGGGCCGGGATAAACAAACGCAGCGGGCGGCAATTGCGCGTGAAAAGCTGTATCAAATACTGCTATTTGCGACCGATTTGGGAGGAGTTTTTCAAGGGCTTCGATGCCTTCGAGGTTGACGGGATTGTGTACGGGGGCGAAAACAGATAAACGGGCGATCGCCTCTTTAACATCGGGCGAAATTAACGTACTTTGCTGATAATCTTGTCCGCCATGTACGACGCGGTGGCCGACAATATCAATCTCGTTTAAATCATTAATTGTTTGAGTTCTTCCTTTCCAAAGACTCTGCAGCATTCGAGAAATAGCATCTTTGCGAGACTCGGATGCAAATTCCTCCTCAAGCCGATCGCCTTTTGCTGTTTTGACTTTCAACTCTGCTATACCCTGCTGATGAGTCCAATCAATTTGAGCCTCCCAGAGGGGTTGCAAAGGTCGATCGGGCAGGACATCGTTTAACTCGTAAAGACAGCTCTTTTGACTGCTAGAACCCGCATTTAACACCAGTATTTTCATGCTTTATTATGTCCTGTTGATTCGTTCTTTCAATCGCTAGGCGATTGAAATCGCGTTTTGTCAAACTTTCGTCCCAGCAGAGGGGGATTAAAAAATCTTGAGACTCAGGGAAAATTATTAAGAAAAATGTCGAAAAATTAACTGTTAATGCAACGTGTAGCTAACAGTTGCATTTTTTTGATATATCTTCTATGCAGATTTTCATTTACTAAAGTTTAAGGAGCCGATCGATGTTTACACCAATTTTACTTGCCGTTGCCCCCAGAACCGTAGAGTGGAGCCCCACAATCGGTTTGATTATGATTCTTTGCAATATTTTAGCTATTGCGATCGGCAAATCAACCATCAAGAATCCTAGCACAGGCCCAGCAATGCCCTCATCGAGTATGTTCGGCGGTTTGAGTTTGGGTGCAGTTTTAGGAACTACTGCCTTTGGTCATATTTTGGGAGCAGGTACTATTTTAGGATTGTCTTACATAGGCGCGATTTAGTTTCAGACTGTAGGGTGCGTCCCCGCACCTTACCCGCAATTTCAAGTACCGGGTAAATTGCGGAGGTTTTCATCCATGTACGATCGATCGCCCAAAACCTCCAACATTGGCCCGCGCACATCAAACTTGACAACACTCACAGAAGCTGCTAAAGCAGCAATGCGATTGCGGTAACTTCCCAAATCGATCCCCAACAAACTGCACAGAATAATCCGAATAGTCGCCTTGTGGGAAACCACCAAAACATTACCATCTTTGTACTTTTCCTGAATTTCTGCGATAACTAAGGACGATCGGCTAGCAATTTGTACAGAAGTTTCCCCCTCTGTCGGTGGATTCCAAGCCGGTTCCGTCAACCAATTAATGTAATCTTCAGCATATTTTTCGCGAACCGATTCAACTGTTTCACCCTCCCACTTGCCGTACTTAATTTCCCTCAATCCATCGCGCAGTTGCATTTCAATTCCCACAGCATCGCACAGAGGTTTAGCTGTAGCGATTGTGCGTTTCATGGGACTGACATAAACAGCATTCCAAGGCAATTTTGCATAAGTTGCCGCAAACTGTTCAGCCATCATAGAACCTTCTGGTGTTAATTCTGCGTCGAGGTCGCCACAGTAGCCGCCAGTTTTGCTGTAAGTTGTTTCACCGTGTCGCACAAAGTAAATTTTCAAGCTCATAAATTCCTCGGTTTGTAGTGAGGACGACCGTCCTCATTAATTAATTTTACCAACTTAGCAAAAGAGTTTAAAAAACTCCTTCAAATCATCGAGTGCAGGATTATCCCAATCCCAAATATCTTTTTTGTGTTCCATAACATAATCAAACCGTGACATACTGCATTTTTTTTCAGCTTGTTTCCGATCCTGATTTGAGCAAGTATCATATCTCAAATATATACTAACCCAAAATTTATCAAAATGTTTCTGATTGATTTCCTTTCCCTGGTTTTCTATGCAGGTTTTCCAGCTATCCAAACAATCAGCATGAGGTGATTCTATCGCCTTTATTGCCTTTAAAAGCGTTTCCAGTTCGCCTTGACCTTCAAAATTAGTAAAGTAACAAGCTAATTTTGCCTTTGTTCCATTATCTCCACAAATATCGATAAATTGTTTAGTCCTTGACAAAGTTTCAGCTTCAAACACTTTTTGTATACATTTATTGACAAATTGCAGTCGCTCTGGATCTGAATAGTTATCAACATCAATAATAATCCCTATTTTTTCTATATCTCTTTTTTGAAGGTCGGCTTCTAAAGCTTTTAAAGTAGTAACTAATTTTGTTTCGCTCAAGCCTTCCAAAGTTTCATAATCATCTATATAAATAGGTGGTTCTAGTTGGATATCGCAGTTTAGTTTCTCAACCATTGCCTGCATAAAAATTGCATCATTTTTACTTTCTACTATGACAATATTACTCACCTCTCACTCCTTTTTGATGTTCTAGTGCGTAATTCAAGGTTTCTAAATCCCGCCGGATGCCGATTATTTGATCTGTTTTCGGTTTCTTGGCTAGCTCAAAATATGCGCTGCTGCATTCCTGATTGGATTCTAAACCCACATCAGCAAATGCTTGAAGCATCTCTAAACTGTGCGTTGTAGCAAAAATCTGCGTATCCAGTTCAACCGCTAACCGAAATAACACTCTCCAAAACTCCCGCTGGCTTGTATAATGTATGCCATTTTCTATCTCATCGATTAGCAAGATTTTGTATTCACTGTTTACCAGTTTAAGGATTATTTCTGCAACTCTGTTAATGGCGTCTCCAAACAATGATAAAGGCAAACGCTTTTCGCCCTTTCTTCTTAAGTATAGCGTGGGTTCCCCAATCGAAAAACTCTCTACTGATTCGATTGTAGGATCGAGAATTTGAAAAGCTTTCAAAACTTCGCTATCTTTGTCATCCAAACGCGCGTTATCGTATGCTTCTGTGAGTTTTTTTCCCGAAATCCTGAGCCAGGAGGGAATGATTGGTACTTCGTCAAGAGAAATGCGAAAATTGAGTAAACCTCCGGCAGCAACCGGTGATAATGACCAAGTAGATTGGTCTTCGTTTCTCATGAACTCAAAATTTATCTTATTTTTAATTGAATTGATTTCTACTTTAATTTCTAATCGATCGGTGTTATTGTTGTCGTCTTTGCCAATAATTACTATAAATCTATCTTTTTTTAGTGCATAAAATAAGTTGTCCCAGGCTCTATCAGGCATAGCTTCTAGGGCTTTTGATGGCTCTCTTCTTAGATCTCTTAGGATTACGAGACTGCTAGCATCGGGAGCAAAATTGAGAAAAATTGCTTCTAGCAAGGCTGTCTTGCCAGCATTATTTTTACCGCCGATTAAATTGACTCTTTCAAACCCAGAAATTTTGGTGTTTTCAAAGCACCTAAAATTTTGAATTTCTATTTCTTTAAGCATTGCCGCCTCTTTTGAATGTATAAATCCTAAATTGCGATCGATTTATGTTAAGATAACTTACATATTACATTCTTTTAATTATACTAGAGAAACGTCATGCAGAATGTAGACCTTTTTGAAGTCATTGAACGTCATCCAACCAAAGTGAGTGGTGCATGGGTATTTCGGGGCACGCGCGTACCTGTTGCTGCCTTTTTCGAGAACCTTAAAGATGGGGCCTCTATTGACCAGTTTCTCGAATGGTTTCCGGGAGTAACTCGCGCCCAAGTTGAGGTGTTACTCGATCGCGCGCTAGCCTCGTTAACGCAGATGGTGGCATGAAGATATTGTTCGATCAAGGTACGCCAGTACCGTTGCGCCGATCGCTGCTGAGTCATACAGTAGATACTGCTTATGAACGTGGATGGTCAACATTAGCAAATGGCGATCAGCTCGACACTGCCCAACGCGAGGGGTATAATCTGCTGGTGACGACCGATCGCAACTTGCGTTATCAACAAAACCTGACAAGCCGACAAATTGCTATTGTGGTTTTGCTGTCTACATCTTGGCCGCGTATTCAAAGGCATCAAGACGATATTCGGAACGCGATCGACACTATTGTTCCGGGCGCATACCTAGAAATTGACATTCCTTGCTGAAGCTTTATTTAACTGATGTCACTCCCTATGATTGTCAAACTGAGGTGAAACCTCGATCTTGCGTAGGTTGTATACTCGCAAAATCGTTAATTTTCTCTGTGGTTGACAATCATAGGGATGAGTAGCTTGTGCTCTACAAGCGATCGCACCTATCCAGGCGCACCCGATCGCACGGTTTGATCTCCTGTCGTTGTCGGATCTTTCGTTTCCTTCGGCGCTTCCGACGCAACCGCGCCCGCGTGCGGCCACTTCCAGTCGCGGATTTCCGGCATATCATCGCCGTGTTCGTTGATATACTGCCTGTGTTCGATCAGCTTGTCACGGATAGCTTGTTTGCCGTAAGCTGCAACAGAACTCAGTTTGGGAACGCGATCGAGTACATCTGCAACTAAATGGAATCGATCGAGGTCATTAATCACCACCATATCAAACGGCGTCGTAGTCGTTCCCTCTTCCTTATAACCCCGAACGTGAATATTCGGGTGATTTGTCCGGCGATAAGTCAAGCGGTGAATCAGCCAAGGATAGCCGTGAAAAGCAAAAATCACCGGCTTATCTTTCGTGAACAAAGTATCAAAATCCTTGTCAGACAAACCGTGGGGATGTTCGCTAGCAGGTTGCAGCGTCATCAAATCCACCACATTAACCACCCGCACTTTTAAATCGGGATAATCTCGGCGGAGAATGTCAACAGCAGCCAAAGTTTCCAGCGTCGGAACATCACCCGCGCAAGCCATCACCACATCCGGTTCCCCGCCTTTATCATTGCTGGCCCACTCCCAAATGCCGATGCCGACGGTACAGTGTTTAATCGCAGAATCCATATCCAAATACTGCAATGCCGGCTGCTTCCCTGCAATAATCACGTTGACATAGTTGCGACTGCGGAGACAGTGGTCAGTTACTGACAGCAAAGTGTTCGCATCTGGCGGCAAATAAATCCGCACAACCTCGGCTTTCTTATTAATTACGTGGTCGATAAAACCCGGATCTTGGTGAGAAAAACCGTTGTGGTCTTGTCGCCAAACGTGAGAAGTTAGTAAGTAATTCAGAGATGCGATCGGTCGGCGCCAAGGAATGTGACGAGTAGTTTTCAACCACTTGGCGTGTTGATTGAACATCGAATCGATGATGTGAATAAACGCCTCGTAGCAGGAGAAAAATCCGTGGCGTCCCGTCAGCAAATAGCCTTCCAGCCATCCCTGACATAGATGTTCGCTGAGGACTTCCATCACCCGGCCATCGGGGGAGATGTGGTCGTCTTCGGGCAAAATTTCCCCTGCCCACACCCGGTTCGTCACTTCAAACACCGGATCGAGGCGATTTGAGGCCGTCTCGTCAGGCCCGACAATGCGGAAATTGGCGTTTTCCTGATTGAGTGTCATCACGTCTCGCAGGAAGCGGCCGGAAACGCGGGTTGCTTCTGCCATTACAGTGCCAGGTTTTTGCACGTCAACGGCGTAGTCTTCAAATTTCGGCATTTTCAAGTCTCGCAGCAGCAGGCCGCCGTTAGCGTGGGGATTTGCCCCCATGCGTCGAGATCCCTTGGGCGCGAGTTCTGCTAATTCTGGAATTAACTTGCCCTTTTCGTCGAAGAGTTCTTCCGGCTTATAGCTTTTCATCCAATCTTCGAGGAGTTGGACGTGTCCGGGCTTAGAAGCCATTTCCGAAAGTGGGACTTGGTGCGATCGCCAATAATCCTCAGTTTTCTTACCGTCAACTTCCTTCGGCCCCGTCCAGCCTTTGGGAGTTTTCATCACAATCATCGGCCACTGGGGACGGCCGGAATAGCCCTCTGTCCGGGCTTTTTCCTGAATCGCCTTAATTTCGCCGATCGCGGTATCGAGAGTTGCAGCCATCAACTGGTGCATGGTTTCCGGGTCTGAACCTTCCACCCAATAAGGTTTGTAGCCATAACCGACCATCAAACTTTCCAATTCCTCCTGCGGAATGCGGGCCAACAGCGTTGGATTGGCAATTTTGTAGCCGTTCAAGTGCAAAATCGGCAACACAGCCCCGTCGCGAACCGGGTTGAGAAACTTGTTAGAGTGCCAGCTAGCAGCTAGCGGGCCGCTTTCGGCTTCCCCGTCACCGACAACGGCCGCCACAATCAAATCGGGATTGTCGAAGGCCGCCCCGTAAGCGTGGACGAGGGCGTAGCCGAGTTCGCCGCCTTCGTGAATCGAACCGGGGGTTTCCGGGGCGACGTGGCTGGGGATACCGCCGGGAAAGGAGAACTGTTTGAATAGCCGTTTGATACCCTCTTCATCTTCGGAAATGTTCGAGTAATATTCGGTATAAGTGCCTTCGAGATAGGTGTTGGCGACCAAGCCCGGCCCGCCGTGTCCAGGGCCTGCGATGTAGATGGTGTTGAGGTCTTGGGCTTTGATCAGGCGGTTGAGGTGAACGTAGATGAAGTTTAAACCTGGAGTAGTGCCCCAATGTCCGAGGAGTCTCGGTTTGACGTGTTCGATTTTGAGGGGTTCTTTGAGTAGGGGGTTGTCGAGGAGATAGATTTGTCCGACGGATAGGTAGTTTGCCGCCCGCCAGTAGGCGTTCATTTTGTGTAGTTCTGAGTCGGTAAGCGGCTTTAATTGCGGGATCTCGGTTGTTCCTAGCATCATCAGCGATTGACTCCTGAGTTTTGGTTGTTTTGTCAAGTGCGATCGATATTAATTTGTTATCTGTGACATTTTGTATTTAAACTCCATGTCTTCCACGCAAACTATTGAATTCTAGCTCGTTTATGTCTACATTAAAGTTTAAATCAATGTTAATTTCTGGCTAAACATCGCACAATTTTGATGGAAGACAGATAGAATTTTTCGGGGATCAAGGAATTCACTAATATAAAATAGGATTTACACAAGAGTTTGCGGAGAGTGTGCACTGTGCACCTGATGCGTATGTGCTGCGGGTCGCCGGATGTGCTATGCAAGTCCCCAAAAAGACACTTCTCAAGGTAAAAGTGATAATGATTTATATGTGAATTTAATTTTATTTATGCAGGCTAATTGTCCGCTGACTCCTTTTCTGGTAGAGTTCTGTATGTTTGTCTAGGCTCAGGGTAAAAGAGTGAGCAATTTTTCTAATTTAGAGATTTATCAAGAAATTAAAAAGATAGTACGTCAATTCAAGATTCTTGAATGCGATCGCTGTGCTGTAGCTGTTATGGAATGGCTAGAACAACAAGGCATTCAGGGAAAGATTCTGAGACTGAGAACAAGATATCAGGAGGAAGATTACATTATCAGCGAACGTCTAGAACGTCTGGGAGTTGAAGAATCGATTACAGTGAACGGTAAACATTATGGCGTTGAAGTGGGAGGTCTAGTCTTTGACAACCTATCAACAGATGGGATGTTAAGGGAAGAATGGGTTAAGGATTTTCACTGTCAGAGTGAGCAATTTGTTGTCGAAGAGTTATAAAGTTTGTAAAATGGAAGTGTCAAGATCAAACAAGAGGTAAGGATGAGTGGATTGCTTGAGATTCTACAAAAAATAAAAGCTAGACCGGGGATGTATATTGGAAAACATTCGGTTAGCGATTTGTTTATGTTTTTGGGGGGTTATAAAACAGCGAGGCGAGAATTAGGAATTGAGTCAAGCGAACAGGAAAATGAGTTTTTCGGGGAGTTTCAGCCTTGGTTGCAGAGACGGTTTAAGGTACTGTCTGTGAATTCTTGGGCAAAAATTATCATGCTTTACTCAGTGGATGAAAAGGAGGGGTTTGAGTATTTTTTTAAGTTGCTGGATGAGTTTTGGCAGCGGGATAAAACTTTAAAGGTTGATGAGGTTGAGGCTAAAGGGGAGACCGTTATCAGTCACAGATAGATATGACCCATAGATTTTGGCGATCGCACTTTCATCGAAATGTTGAAAAAAGGGCGATCGCCTTTCAATTTTCTTACTTACTTACCTGCACCAACAGCTAGAAAGTCCCACTGATTCTTTTTAACCATTGATTGCCATCAGGTGTTTTTCCCGTAACACCAAATTCATCTGTTATGGGAGTATTATCAGTCATTAAAGTACCATCTTTATTTATCCTGATTCCGTAAAACTTTCTACACTCTTCGCGCCATACATTGGCATTTGGTGTCGTTCCTGTCGCACCAAATTGATCCGTTACAGGAGTCTTTGATTGAACATTAGCTGGCAGAGATATACTCAATATTAAGAGCGTGATACTAAGCTGTGTTGCATCTAGATTGCCTATGGTATTAGAGAGGGAGAGGGGGAGAAGAGGAGAGGGGGAGAGGATTTGACGATTTGTGATGGGGACTCGAAATATACAATTTAAATGCACAACAGCTTACCAACAAAAATTTGATACTTCATAAGATTGCGAATTCCTTTCTCAAGATATTGACAAACAGACTTTGACGGGTTGGAAATTTCTACTGGGGCGATGATTATTTGATTTTTACATGATTATCTTATAAGTATTGATTTATCGGATAGAGGTTTCTTAAGGAAAAATATATGATTTTATTGTCCTTTACATGATTTCCTGATATGGCGTTCTCCCTTGGCAAGCGCCTCAAGGCTACCCGCGAAGCACTGGGATTAACCCAAGAGCAAGTTATTGAGCAGTTAGAGCTGCGCTACCGGATAACCCTGAGTCAACAAGCCATATCGTGTATCGAACACGGCAAGCGCAAAGTAGACGCCGAGAGGGAGCTACCCGCCTTCGCTGCCATGTACGAAAAACCTATCGATTATTTCTACGAAACCCTGGAATTGCCCGCCACACCCCCAGCCGTACCCGCACCCAACCGTCGCTCAGTCGTCATCGTTGACATGGAGGCTCTGACTCACCGCGATAAGTTAGAACTAGCAGCAGAATTAATTCACAACGTTTTGCAAGAAACCTAACTAATAGGGCGATCGCCCTACAATATCAAATACATACCTAATTCATAAATCAAATAAGCTCTATGACAATCAAAGAATTAGAAGCACAACTGTTAGCCTTAACGCCGATCGACAAAGCTGAGGCAATCAGTATCTTAACTCAAAGCCTGAAAAACAGCGGACGCCCGATTACAAAAACTCCCGGCGTGATGGGCGGTGATGCTTGTATTGACAAAACTCGGATTCCTGTTTGGTTACTTGCCAGCTATCGCAATGACGGCGCTACCGATGCTTTTATCCTAGACTGCTATCCCCATCTCAGTGCTGCTGATTTGGTAAATGTTTGGGCTTATACTGAAGCTTATCCTGACGAAATTGAGTCAGCAATTCGACAGCAAGATGATGCTGACGAAATTTTAGATACACCTGAAAATATCGAATAAATCTATGGCGCGTATCTATGCAGACGAACACTTTCCCCGACAAGTTGTACAAAACCTGCGGTATGAGAGGGCATGATGTCCTGACTGTTCAAGAAGCAGGAAATGCTGGACTACCTGATGAAGAGGTATTAGCATTTGCCATCAGTGAAAATCGGGCTGTTTTGACCGTCAACAGGCGCGATTTCTTTCAACTGCACAAGCTGAAACCTGACCACTGCGGTATTATCGCCTGCACGCGAGATGACGATATTCCTAGACTGAGTGCGAATATTAATGATGCGATATCTATGGCTGAGATACTAACGGAAAGAGTGATTCGCGTCTATCGTTCTGGGCCGCCATCTATATCTTAAGCGATCGCCACAACGTAAACTCAAACAATCTCAATCCGAAAATCACTGCATCGGTTTGATTGCTGGCTAGATGCCATCGCCGATATTTCCCGCTGAAAAAACTTAGGAGGCGACTAAAACAGGGCACTCTGAAATCCGGCAAACATTGGACACAGTTGGCTGGTGGGAAACCACTCGCACTTCGTGAGAATACCGGGGACGCGGGTCATTTTCTAACCAGATGGGCGGTACCATCATCACTTCATAGTAAGCGATCGTATGCAAAACCCCTGGCTGCGACTTCAACTCCACTGTTAAGCCCGCTCGGTACTCAAATGCTTCTTCCCAGTCTAAGTTTTCATTCATATCCATATTCATATCCATAGCGATCGCGCCTCTTAATCTTGTTCCTTTTGTCCATTGTAGAGCCCTACATAAACCATTGGGTACTTTCTGTTGCTTATGATACAATTTTTAACCTTATATGCTAGTTCCCTGACAATTTAACAGAGAGGAGCAATTGTCAATAAGTAAATAGGATGATTTTGCCGACGGGTGACGAGTAGGCCGAAAAGCTAGCCTTGACAAGAGTTTGAGTAGAGATGTCTAAAAAAAAATATGGGCGATCGAACCGCGCAGAGGTTTATCAGACAAAGGAAGAGAACAGAAGAGAATTTTAAGGACGAAAGTACAAACCTATTTTTGCAAGCTTGGTTAATATTTTATAAGTAAGCCTTAATTTGGAACTGGTATAAATACATGATTATCTAGCCCCAAAACACTACATATTTTGTGCTTTCTCAAGCAAGCTATAATCAAGAAAATTCTCAAAAATTTCACGCTCGCTCGATTGCAATCTAGATTCAACTGATTCGGGCGATCGCCCTACAATATCAAATACCTACATAATTCATAAATCAAATAAGCGCTAGGACAATCCCAGAATTAGAAGCGCAACTCAATGCCTTAACGCCAAGCGAGAAAGCAGAGGCAATTCGCATTTTAACCCAGAGTCTCAAAAACAGCGGACGCTCTATTGCAAACACTCCCGGCGTGATGGGCGGCGATGCTTGTATTGACAATACTCGCATTCCCGTTTGGTTGATCGCCAGCGACCACAATGACGGCGCTACCGATGCTTTTATCCTAGATTGCTATCCCCATCTGAGTGCCACTGATTTAGTAAATGTTTGGGCTTATGCGGTCGCTTACCATGACGAAATTGAGGAAGCAATTAGACTGCAAGACGAGGCAGACCAAATTTTAGATACACCTGAAAATATCCAATAAATCTACTACGCTTTTGCTATAATAGTAAATACATACATATTGCATAAATCAAAAAGGTTGTATGACAATCGCAGAATTAGAAGCACAACTCTTAGCCTTAACGCCAAGCGAGAAAGCTCAAATTATCCAATTATTAACCCAAAATTTAGCTAACACCTGGCAAGGAATTAGCAAAACTCCCGGTGTCTGTGGTGGTGATGCTTGTATCAGAAATACTCGGATTCCTGTTTGGGTGCTGGTGAGTTTTCGCCGCTTGGGTATGAACGAATCCCAACTCTTAGATAACTACCCCACACTAACTGCTACTGATTTAGCAAATGCCTGGGCTTACGCGGCTGCTTTCCCAGATGAAATTGAAATAGCAATCCGCGAGAATGACGAGGATTGAGATAATGGCGCGTCTTTATGCTGACGAACAATTTCCCAGAGTGGTGGTAGAATTGCTGCGCCCTATGAGTCACAATATTCTGACGGTGCAAGAAGCCGGAAAGGATAACCAAAAAATTCCTGACGAAGAAGTGTTAGCTTTTGCAATCAGTGAAAATCGGGCTGTTTTAACTCTCAATCGCCGTCATTTTATCAGACTGCATAGCTTGCACCATGACCATGCTGGAATAATTGTCTGTAGGGCAGATGATGATTTAGCCAGAATGGCTGCTAATATTAATGAGGCTATTTCCTCACTTGAAATATTAACAGGTCAATTGATTCGCGTCTATCGATCGGGGCCGCCATCTATATCTTAAGCCGATCGCCTGCAGGGTGATATGGGCAGGAAAGTCGATCGCACATATCGCCTTTCTGGCGGCTGAGGAGATTTTAGACCAGCGCGAGGTCAGGGATAGGGGGTTTGGGCATCAGAATAGCTATAAGGAAGTTTCGAGGTTACGGTTGCATCCCAATCACCGCGCTTGTTTTGGGGAGTCGCCCGATTTTTGAGTTGGCGGGTAAAAATGTGGTTGAACTGCGTGAAATGGTAAGGTGTTCCACAGAAGATGCGATCGACCTAGGGCCTAAAATAAGCAGCGGCTACTAACCTCGATCGCTCGCGGATAACCTTGTTTTTGTAAGTATGAAGTTCAAGACCGTAAAATAAGTTATATCCTGGAAAAATTTTATACTAGATGGTGAAATATATGATTTATCACATCTTAATGCTGACTGGGTTGAATATCTCGACAAAAGAGACGAAAAAAATATAATCACGTACAACTTTATAGTAACTTATGGTTTACATTGTTTTACTAAAGATTCTGATGATATTTCTAGCGAAGAATCACAGTTATTAATGTACAATGGGCCCAGAGAGTCTAGAACATTTAATTTTGAGAGATACCAACTCTCAAAGCAATTACCGAGTATTGTCAAGTCATTGGGAGAGAAGAAAACGTTAGTTTGTCACGCTGGGTATGGAAAATTTGCGATCGTTAAAGTTTTGGATTCAAACGGTATAGAGGTTGAGTATTTCGTTGCTTTTGCAGCATTTAGAGAAAGTAAAAGGCTGAGATTACACATACACAGTGCTTATCCTATATACGAAGGCTTAGGTAAAGTAAAGAAAGTGGGCTTTTTCGTCATAGCCAAAAATTTATTGCAGAATAAGGAATTACCGAAGCCCTAAAATAACAAAGGCTCCTTAAGGAGCCTTCGCCAAAATAGAAATTTTGGTATTCAGAACGTCTTTACCGGAATTCCTCGACCCTCGTGGGTAACGGGATGTCATGATTAGATCATGTCTGCTGCATCCATAGGTCTAATATAATTCATGGTTTGGATCTGTGTCAACTTTTACTCAAGCAAAGTATTTAAATTTTCCAGTGTGGGCGATTTGCGGTATAGTACGCTTTCTAGTTCTGGATTGCCGCAGTTTTGTCGTGAAAGTCGATCGCACATATCGCCTTTGTTGTGGCTGAGAAGATTTTAGACCAACGAGAGGTCATTGATGGGGGGTTTGTGCGATCGACCTTGGGGGTGTGAGAACAGCTATGAGGAAGTTTCGCGATTACGGTTGCCGGAAAGTCACCCCAGAGGTTTTGGGGAATCGCCCCATTTTTCAGGCGATAATGGGGCCCAAGCGGTTAATCGGCTGGAACGGTAGAGTGTTCTACAGACGATTTAGCCACCTAACCGTGCGGTTGAGCGGCTGCCAGTAACCCTTGCAACCACACCAGAAAATTTCGTCAGTCGGCTTCAACCAAATTGTTAGCTTTCAACCACTTCAGCCAGCTTTATTGCAAGGGTTTGGCTAGAATTATTATGTGGATTGTTCACATAATAAAATTCTATTTTCTTCTGATCTCTTAGAGCCTCAATAAGTTGATAAGTTAAAGATGTGTCATAACCCTTCGCTGCAAGATATACCCTGACAAAGTTGGATAGGCTAACAAAGCCACCACCACGAGCAGAATAGTATTCTTCTCTCTGCTTTAGTTCCTTGAGTAACTCACTTTCAGTAATATCATTAAGGACTACTGTGGAGGCAAGGCTCTCTAAGATGGCTTCTTTTTCTTCTGAACGGAGTGCTACCTCATCAACTTTTTTAACCGCTATATCAATAATGTCAATAAGTTCTTCAGACAATTGTTTACCTTGTTTGAGATCGGCATCTGTGAATAAATTATTATGTGCAACTTTGTGTCTAATTTTTTCAAGTTCTTCCCACTTCTTCTGAAAATCTTTTTGTTTGAAGGATTCACTAAAGAATTTTTGATAATTGCTATCTAACTCCTTTTTTAATCTTTGAACAGCATCTTTGAGTGTTTCCGAATCCTCATTAAGTTCTGATACTTTGCGAATAATGTCCTCTTTTTTGGTAAATCCCGATGAATGCGCGTAGATCAGTTTTCCTAAATCTCCAAAATCAATGAGATAGGCCTTGTTGTCAATGAACGGTGAAAACTCCCTTTCATTATTTTTACGCTGTTGCACTTTAGTAGTCACATCATTTGTTACTGTGATTTCCCACCATTTTGGTCCTATGCGAGTTGTCATAAATCTGACAAGATAGGCTCGAAGAGAATTTTCCACTTTGTAAATGAGTGGATATAAAACATTAGCAATTTCTTCGGAAACCTGATCTAACAGGACATATAAATGCTCAAATTTTCTATCTTTGAGAAGCTCTAGAATCGTTATGCGTCTTGGTTCTAGCCAACTATATTCTGCTTTCACTGTCACCAAAAAAGCTCTACTAAGCTCAGTATCAGCTTCGGTATCTCCCTTGACTCGTTGTACTTCCAAAGTTACATTTCCATCTTTAATCCGGAACCTAGAATCGTCTATAATTGCGTTATTCCAAAGAGAACCATTTGCTAGAAATGCGTAGAGAAGATTAGCTTCTGTGCAAACAACAGATTTTTCAAGCGGATCGAGTGCTAGAAGTTCAAATTTTAATTCATTATTCGTAACTGCTCAATAACCGCTGCTTGGGGTATCTGAGCTAAGTAGTCCCAGAACGCTAGCCAATAAACTTATTTCTCT
>NZ_JAUBTR010000061.1:0-44251 GCF_036705045.1 Microcoleus sp. BR0-C5 | reverse complement strand
CTAAAACTTATTCGTTACCATCTTTACGGGCGATTCCCTACGGGATAGCTTCGCACGCGCGGACTTACTTCAAACTCGCATCTATCCCCGCTAAAATCTCATCAGCTTGCCCGCACAAAGCAGCATGACAGCAACCGTTACTCGCCAACAATCCCCCCCACTGACTCACATCTCCCCGGTTATATTGCAAAGTAGAACCGTCAAAACGAGTAAATTGACCGCCCGCTTCAGTCAAAATTAATTCCGGTGCAGCTAAATCCCAATCTTTCGGTGCAGACTTTCCCGAAAGCGCAATATAAACATCAGCCTTTTGTTCGACAATTGTCGCAATTTTACAGCCAATACTACCGACAGCTATTTGATTTTGACAAGCCAGTTTTTGTAACAATTGATTAAAGCGATCGCCCCGGTGACTGCGGCTAGTTACTATAGATAAATCTGCCACTATATTTCGCGCCGAAACCTGCAATTTGACCGCAGAACCGTCCCGACTTTCCATAAAAGCGCCAGCATCGCGGATTGCGTAATAAATCTTTTGCTGTTGGGGCCAAGCTACAACTGCTAATATCGGTCTTCCCTCGAACGCTAAAGCAATGTGAACGGCAAATTCCCCAGTCCTGTCAATAAAATCTCGCGTTCCATCCAAAGGGTCAATAATCCAAACCCAACTTTGAGGTAAGGGAATTTGACCGTTGGTTTCTAAATAAGATTTGTAAGTTTCTTCGGTGAGATAGCCAAACTCTGTATTCCCTAAAGCCGACTGCAATTCGTCGAGAATGTAAGAATTGACAGCGATATCGGCGGCGGTGACGGGGCCATCTTTTTTCTCTTGGATGTCAAGGTTAGGAGTGTTGGAGTCCTGCCGATAATAGGATTGTAGGATATCTGATGCACTCCAGGCGATCAATCGCGAAATTGCGCTTAATTCTTCGAGATTTTTCATTAATTTACTTTTTTTGAACCGCAGATGAACGCCGATTAACGCAGATTTCTGTAGGGGCGGTGCCCCGTGCCCGCCCCTGGGAACTATACATTTACTCGTTCCCAGGAAGAGCCTGGGAATGCCTACCCGGAGACTCTGCCTCCTTCTTCCTGTTGGCAAAATCAGGCGCAGAGCTTTCCTTTTCCTATTAGTATAATCGGAGGCAGAGCCTCTAGATATGCGTTACCAGGCAGAGCCTAGTAACGAGAGATTACCAATTAATATGAGGATATTTCCATTCATAATAATTAGGAAACACAAAATTAGTAAACGAAACCGAAATACTAACCTCCAATGATTTTACATGGTGCCACCAACCGACCGGAATAAAGATAGCCTCTCCCGGTTCCAAAATTACTTCAATAATTTTTGCATCTCTGTAAAGCGGGTATTTTTCGTAATCGGGATTTTCGCCGTCCACCTTGCTGAAAACTCCGACGTGATTGTAAAGCAGAGGTGTTTGTTGGGGAGAAATCAACTTAATTAGTTTGCGACCAGACACTTGAGCTAAAATTAAATTAACTGGGTCATGGTGCAGCGGTGTAATCGTGCCTTTCGGACCGAACCAAAAGAAAACTCTGCCTTTTGTATCCGTCGGATTGAGGTATTCTGGGAATATTTCAATGTCGTTAAATAGCGGTTTAAATTCCTCTCTTTCCAAAGTTTGATTGTTAGCAACCATGTAGTAGTCGTTGCTAGGCCCGCCCTTGACCACCATCTCTACATATTTACGGAACAAAACAATTTTTTTGTGATTTTCTATCTTGATTTCGTAATTCGGGTCTGAATTGCGGTTGGCTTGAATTTGTACTTCTGCATCGCCATATTTTTGCTGCAAATACTCCGGCGTCCACAACTGCAACGCTTTCCAGTTGTGCATAATATTGGTAATAATTACGGGAGTATTTTTGGCGTAGTAATTTTCGAGAAAATACTCTCTGGAAAGGCTGCTTTTGCGTTCGATTGTGCCAAACTTGGAAGACAATGCAGCTAATTGATTGTTAATCCTGAGATGCGATTCTAATTTCTGCAATAACTGCACGTATTGACTGCCTGCTTGGAAGTAGGGATGAGAGGAGATTTCCCTAACTTCTGCGGTGGCTGTTTCCGCATCTATGCCGGTACTTATTAAGGCTTGAATGATTTCGGCGTCGGGTTGATTTAATAATTTGTTTGCCGCCACCCACTGTTTCATATTGTCGGGGACTTCTTGTTTGCTTGGGGTGAGTAGATTGGGCAAGTTTTGTGTCAGCCATTCTAGGTTAACTTGCTGTTGTTCTGTTAGGGTAATCCGCAAAGGGGGAAGGGTGATAGTTAGGGGTTGGGTGTCAGGCATGATTCGGGTATGTTTTTTTGGGAGTGTTTTGTGTGACTTTAACTTGTCTTACTAATATAGCAATTTTGTTAACGAACCGCGAAGGCGCTAAGGGCGCGAAGGAAGAGAAGAGAGAAGTTCACAAATTTTGTCTAGGTTGCTGTCAGGATTTTAACTTAACAGGTGTTGCCAGTTCAAGTTTTCTAGCTGGGAGGGTTTTCCCCCGGATACTTTGGTTAATTTTAATTTAAAATTAACCCTTATTCATCCAGGCGCGGGTTCCGAAGTTTTTGCAGGAATCGGAAGCGATTTTAGCTGCTGCAGTGAGAGTATCTGTAAAGTTATTTTCCACAATGTAGTGACAGAAAGCCCCGTGAAAGATGTCGCCAGCGCCTAAAGTGTCTGTGGCTTTAATTTGAGGTACTTCTATAGTGCCATAACTGCCATTGCTGAGGTATAAAAGTGATTTTTCGCCGCGAGTGATGGCAATATGGGAAATTCCGGCTGTTGAGAGATAAGCAAAGACTTGTTCTGAATTCTCGCAGTCGGGTGGATGAAAATTCTCGGAACATACCGCCCATTCAATAAAAGGCAATATTTCCTCTAATCCGGGTTTCCAACTGCCACCGTCGAGGAGAATGGGAATGTTTTTTGACTGGGCAAGTTGAGCAATTTCTTGGCTGGCTGCGATTTGATGTCCGTCAAGCAGTACAATATTAACGGATGTTAACATATCCTCGTTAATTGTTTGACTGTCAACTTGCGATTTCGTAGCATTGATCGAAATTACCGATCGATCGCCCGTTGCTTCAGTTACAATAATCGAGGAAACTGGCGGCGAGTGCGATCGCCCTGGTGCCAAATCGACTATCCTGACATTATACTCCGCTAAGTCTGCACGAATTAATTGGGCGATCGCGTGAGTACCCAAAACACCAGCCCATACCGCCGCATTCCCCAAATAGCTAAAAGTGACCGCAGCATTTGCCGCCGGCCCGCCCGCAGCAATGGTACAATCAGAAGCAACAACTTTCTGATTTTCACCCGGAGGCTTCTGGGCCAAATAAACTAAATCTAAAGTCGCCAATCCCAAAAACAATCCTGTTTTCATATCTTCTTAAATATGTGGCATGGGCCTGTGGCATGGGCGTCCCGCCCGTGTCCCATCTGCGGTTAAAAAATCCCAATCTTAAAATGCAAGCAAATCCCAATACAGGAACACTTTACATCGTAGGAACCCCGATCGGCAACCTCGAAGACATGACCTTTCGCGCCATCCGAATCTTGCAAACAGTAGACTTCATCGCCGCCGAAGATACCCGCCATACAGGCAAACTCTTGCACCATTTTCAAATCAAAACCCCCCAAATCAGCTATCACGAACACAACCAACACCAACGACTCCCCGAACTCATCGACAAACTGCATTTAGGCAAAGATATCGCCCTCGTCACCGATGCCGGAATGCCGGGAATTTCTGACCCCGGATACGAGTTGATCAAAGCCTGCGCCGATGCTAATATTAACATTATTCCGATTCCCGGCCCGACCGCCTGCATTGTTGGCATAACTGCATCAGGATTACCCACAGAAAGATTTGTATTTGAAGGTTTCTTACCCGTGAAAGGTCAAGAACGCCAACAAAGTTTAGAAGCTTTGCAAATAGAATCCCGCACTATAATATTATACGAATCTCCCCACCGATTGCGGCAAACTTTACAAGATTTAGCAAATAGTTTGGGAAGCGACAGACAGATTGTGCTGGCGAGAGAGTTAACTAAAATGCACGAAGAGTTTTGGCGTGGTAGTATAGAAAGTGCGATCAAACTTTACACCAATCGCGAACCCCAGGGAGAATTCACCCTCGTAATAGCCGGCATCCAAACAGCCGCACCAATTTTCTCCGAAGACGCCATCAAAGCAGAATTGCAAACCTTAATTGCAGAAGGCATAAGTCGTTCCCAAGCCAGCCGCCAGCTAGCGCAACAAACATCCCTCCCCCGCCGCCAAATCTACCAACTCGCCCTGACACTAGACGACAATGAATCACCACTAGAACAACCCTTAAATGAAGTGTGAATAACTCTCTTCTCTTCTCCTCTGCGCCCTCTGTGTCCTCTGCGGTTCATAAAAAAAAAATCTTGTTCACAAAACCAATAACATTGCTATACAATAATACCAAAAAACTTCTATGGTACGCGGAAACTACGATCGACAAAAACCATATTTACGCAACCCCCACATCAACAAACCAATCGCCGAAATTTATGCAGACTTAGACGCCTTTAGCTGGGAGATATTTGAAGACCAACCCCACCGCTTCGATACCGTCAGTTTCTACGTCTTGCTTCCCCCGCTGTTTTACGAAGGGCGTTTCATCAAAGGAATTTACTTCAGCGAAGCAGTAGAACTCATCAACAAACTATTTCCCCAACTTTCCTCAGTATTTTTCTCCTTCACCTATTCCCCCGGAATCTCCTATTCCTGGGCCCCCATAGCTGACGCCTACTCAAGTTTATACAAAAACCCGCAGCGGGATAAATGGTTTCGCGAAACTTATGTCGATCGCGCCCACAAACCAATCATACCACTGCAAGACACCGACTTCATCAACGAATACTTAATTTCCCCGCGCAACGTCCCCGCCAAAGACATAGACTTGTTAGCCGTCGCCCGAATTTCCGAAGAAAAAAATTTGCCAATGATAGCCAAAGCGTTAAAAGTTTACCGCCAAAAATATCCGCAAAAACCGATAAAGTTAACAGTAGTCACCGGTCACGAATTTGATGCTAGCAACCTGAAAACTCTCGACGAGTACGCCTTAAAAGAATGGCGGCAAATAGAGGAAATTTTAACCAATCCCTCCGACTACATTAACTTAGTGCCGAGAGTTGACTACTACAGCGAAATCCCCACATATTATTCGCGGGCGCAAGCATTCGTCCTCGGTTCGCTCCTCGAAGGAAAAAACCGGGGAATTACCGAAGCAATGAGTTGCAACGTACCAGTAATTTGTTTTGAAGAATTCAACCAATACGCCAGAGGCAACTCGCCAGTTTTCCCCGAAGGTGCGGGTCTTTACGCCAAATTTGACCCAGAATCCTTAGCCGATACTATATATACAGTATTGGAAAATCAGGCAGAATTTAAGCCACGATATCAGTATTTAAAGCATTGCGGGCGCAAGAACTTTTTCAATACTTGTATAGACAGTTTTCCTTACTATCAGCACAACATTCCCGACTACAAACCGGGAGATGCGATTAACAATTTGTGGCTGGATTTAGCGGTTCAGCAAAACTATCAAGTCAGCTTGAACAGCTTTTTGTACGGAGGTTCACCCCTTTCTCACCTGCGCGGGATAAATACAATTCAGCAAAATCTCGGCGAGTTAACAAAATTTATAGCTGAGTAAGATACCCACAGTAGGGACACGGCAATGCCGTGTCCCTACGGGGATATGCCGCACCAAAGCCGATCGCAATTTGCCTAAAACCGCATAAATTAGTAATTTACGATACAGTAAAAACCGCTATTTTGGTATTATAAAAGATAGTGAGTTTCACAATTAGGGCAGACCGGAAACAATAGTTATTTAACTGTTATCAATTCTGGAAATAAGATGTCATTCAGCAGGAGAAACACATAATGCACGACTTGAAAGTTGTCATCATCGGTGCGGGAATTGGCGGCTTAACTGCGGGCATAGCCCTCGAACAAGCGGGCTATCAAGTTGAAATTTACGATCGCGTAAAAGAACTGCGTCCCGCCGGAGCAGGCATCTCCCTGTGGTCGAACGGCGTCAAAGTTCTCAACCGCCTCGGCTTAGGCGAAAAAATGGCAAAAATCGGCGGTCAAATGGAGCGCATGGAATACCGCACCAAAACCGGCGAACTCCTGAATGACATCGATTTAATGCCGCTAATTCAACAAGTCGGTCAGCGCCCCTATCCCGTTGCCCGCCGCGATTTGCAGAATATGTTGCTAGCAGCATTTAAGGGAGAAGTCAAGCTCGACCGCAAGTGTATTTCTGTAGAAGAAGACGAAAGCGGAGTAACAGCAATCTTTGAAAATGGAGACAAAGCGCGGGGCGATTTGTTAGTGGCGGCTGACGGCGTGCGATCGATTTTGCGTACATATATATTGGGCCGCGAAGTAGAGCCGAAATACGGCGGCTATATCAACTGGAACGGGTTAGTTCCGGCAGATGAAGAACTCGCGCCGAAAAACACTTGGGCGATATATGTCGGCGAACACAAACGGGCGTCAATGATGCCCGTAGCGGGCGATCGATTTTACTTTTTCTTAGATGTTCCTTTGCCCAAAGGTACACCCGCCAATCCCGACAATTACAAAGCGGAACTTAAAGAACACTTTCAAGGCTGGGCCGAGCCCGTGCAATTGTTAATAGACAGGTTCGATCCCGCAGCAGTGGCGCGGCCGGAAATTCACGACGTAGGGCCGATCGACCGCTTCGTTCGCGGTAAAGTTGCTTTGCTGGGAGATTCCGCCCACGCCACCTGCCCGGATCTCGGACAAGGCGGCTGTCAGGCGATGGAAGATGCGCTGGTACTCAGTAACTACCTTTTGAGTACGAATTTGGGCGTAGAATTCGCGCTAAAACGTTACGAAACCGAGCGGAAACAGCGGGCCAATGCAGTTGTAGAAAAAGCCCGACAGCGCGCGGAACAAATACACGGCAAAGATCCGCAGGTAACAGAACAGTGGTACGAACAATTGGCTGATGAACGGCCTACTGATGTCACCGATGCGATCGCCAAAGTCATCGCGGCCGGCCCGTTACACTAATAGAAACAGATAATTGCCAGGACACAGCAGTGCTGTGTCCCTACGGATACCGGGTTCATTTAAATTGCTGCGCGCAAAATAGATCGAACACTAACATTTAACCTTGCAAAAATGTCAGGCAAACTTACTACTCACGTTCTCGATACAGCCCGCGGCTGTGCGGCAGCAAATATGTCGATCGCCCTGCATTCAATTGACCCAAACTCCGGCGAAAAAACCCTGCTGAAAACTGTAACAACTAATGCTGACGGCCGCACCGCAGATCCGTTACTATCAGAAAGCGAACTCAAACCGGGAGTTTACGAATTAGTCTTTTCCGTTGGCGAATACTTCGCGCAGTGTGCCGAAAATTTGCCAGAACCGCCGTTTTTAAACATCGTTCCGATTCAGTTCGGCATCGCCGATTCAAGCGCACATTATCACGTACCTTTGCTTGTTTCGCCTTGGTCTTACAGTACCTATCGCGGTAGTTGAAGAGAACTCACATTTTGCACCTCAAGAACAGGCTTTCCGGCCTGTTCCACAAAGAATGAATTTCTTGTGGGTGGGCGCACTTCAAGAACAGGCTTTCCGGCCTGTTCCACAAAGAATGAATTTCTTGTGGGGTGCACCTCAAGAACAGGCTTTCCGGCCTGTTCCACAAAGAATGAATTTCTTGTGGGGAGTAGGGGTTGGGCAGGAGAGCCCGCCCATAAAAACCTTACTGAGAATGGTGCAAGATGTCAGATAGAAGGAAGAAGCGTTTAGTTATTATTTAAAAGAGGAGGAATTATGTTAGTTACGAAGCAACCTATTTTCAAACGATTCTGGTATCCAGTGATTCCTACATCCGAATTGTCCGGCGAACCAAAAGCTTTTGAACTCTTAGGAGAATCTATCGTTTTGTGGTTGGATTCCGAAGGCAAACCCGCCGCAGTTGAAGACCGCTGCTGTCACCGCACGGCTAAACTGTCGATCGGCAAAATTGTCGGCGGCAACATTTGCTGCGCTTACCACGGCTGGACATTCAACTCATCTGGAACCTGCGTCAGCGTTCCGCAGCAGCAAAACGGCGCAATTTCTGCAAATTATAAAGTAAAAGCTTACCGCACGCGCGATCGCTACGGATACGTTTGGGTTTGTCTGGGAGAACCGCTGGCAGAAATTCCCGATATTCCCGAAGCTGGAGACTCGAATTACCGCCAAATTCACGAATTTTACGAACGCTGGAATTGTGCGGGATTGCGAGTAATGGAAAATGAATTAGATATGGCGCATCCGTCTTTTGTACATACCGCAACTTTCGGTAGCGAAGCACATCTCGCCCCGGATGTAATGGAATTTGAAGAAACAGAATGGGAACTGCACTACCGCAGCATTTTAGGCGTAGCAAATCCCGCACAGCAACAGCAAAACTTAAAAATCGAGCAACAAGAAACCGTGCGGACGATCGACGGAATTTGGTTTATGCCCTTTACCGTCAAACTGCGGATTGTTTACCCAAACGGACTCGTTCACATCATCGTCAATACCATGACTCCGATTAACGATTCCACATCTCAAATGGTGCAATTTTCCCTCCGCAACGATACCGAAGCAGATGCTAAAACCAGCGATATTATTGCCTTCGATCGCGCCGTTACATTAGAAGACAAACGCATTTTAGAAACCACCGATTGCGACGTACCCCTCGACATCACCCAAGAACAGCATATGCTGACAGATAAACCGGGAATCATCATCCGCCGCAAAATTGCTGCACTCCTAAAAGCCCACGGCGAAGTCGAACAAACTCAAGTCAGCAGTCATTAGTCATCAGTCAGTAGTCAGTAGTCATCAGATCGATCATAGGTCGGGGCGGGTTTTTGAGATTGTCGGTTTTTGGCGACTATTGTTGGTGAGGGGAGCCCCTACAGGAATCATGGTCAATCGACCGGACATAATATAACTTCCCGGTAGAAGATAATTTACTTCTTCCCCCTTCTTCCCTCTTTCTTCGTGCCCTTCGCGTCTTCGCGGTTCAATAAAAATAATTCCTCCGATACCAAACGAATAAAACAAACCTAATTAAAATTAATCAACCCAATTCAAAATGCCATACTCTTTAGTTCAACTCAACCAACTCAGCCAGGAGGAATTTACACAAGCCCTGGGCGAGATTTTTGAACACACACCCGCGATCGCCCGCCGCACTTGGGACGATCGCCCTTTTGCCTCCACAGCCGATTTGCACGCCAAAATGGTAACAGTTGTCAGCGCCATGACTCAATCCGAAAAATTAGCTTTGATTCAAGCGCATCCTGACTTAGGAAGCAAAGCAAAAATGGCGGAAGCATCCGTTAGCGAACAAGCCGGTGCGGGTTTGGATCGACTTTCTGCTGAGGAGTTCGATCGATTTCAATTCCTCAATCGATCGTACCGCGAAAAGTTTGGTTTCCCCTTCATTGCTGCGGTGAAAAAACACACTAAAACCAGAATTCTCGAAGCATTTAAACAGCGCCTCAATAATTCCCCGGAAACTGAAATGCAGCAGGCTTTAGCTGAAATTTGCGAGATTGCCCGCTTTCGGATCGAGTCAGCAATCCGATGATGCAGTCAAATTATTGTGGGGTGGGCGTCTCGCCCGCCCAAATTTAGTCTCAGACACGACTCTAAAGAAACCGGGTTTTTTTACGAAAATTCTTCGTTGCAGCCCGCAGGTTCGGTAAAAAACCCGGTTTCTGGGGTCCAATGACAATTTAAATGCAGGAAATATCACCCGATCGGGTGATACTTCCCGCCCAAAAAGTTCTATAATAGTATCATAAGACACAGAAAAAGATTCGGACATACCAAATCAAGCTGGTATGGTGACAGGTTTCCATGTGTCTCCCAGAAACCACTCTCTTGGAGGCAAAGTTATGACATTCTTCAATCGCCAACTCACAAAAAAATCCCCCGCGCCATTACCTGTAGAAGAAATTAAACAGGCTCAGCACGAAGAACCTTCAGGCCACCTGCACGGCATTTTCCGGCACTGGATGTGGCTTAGCCCATCCAATCACCGCGCCCAGTAAATCAGGTATTTCTCCGCCGCCGCAAACAAGCCATAAAGCACGGTTCCCATCACAGCCAAAACCATCAATCCTGCAAAACCTAAAGGCACGTCAAAGTTAGAACTCGCGGTGACAATTAAGTAACCGAGGCCTTTGTTGGATGCTACTGTTTCCGAAATAACAGCGCCGACAAAGGCGAGGGAAATTGCTACTTTTAGGGATGCAAAAACGTAGGGTAAGGTGTGGGGGAACCCAACTTTTTGGAATATTTCTATTTGGGATGCACCCAGCGATCGCATTACATCTTTCATCTCGGGTTCCACTGTATCTAATCCTAAAGCTACGTTAACGGCGATCGGGAAAAATGCCAGCAAAAAAGCAGTCAGAATTGCCGGCACCGTACCGATGCCAAACCACAGCGCAAACAGCGGCACTAACGCTACCTTCGGTACAGTATTGAACCCAACTAATAGCGGGTACAGAACTACATAGGCAATCCGCGAATATCCGATTAGAAAACCCAGCACTATGCCCGCTACAATGGCGAGGATGAAACCCGCGAGAGTTGTAAACAGAGTTTGTCCGGTGTTTTCGATCAGTGCTTTGCTTTGAGTGAAAGTTGCGACGATAATCGCAGAAGGTGCGGGCAAGTTGTACGGGGGAATTTTGAACAGGAATACCAGAATTTCCCACACCACGAACAGCAAGATTGTGGCAGCAATTGGCAGGACAATACTTGCCGTTTTTGAGCGCGCAAATTTTTCTAAATTATCCATTGCTTTTTCGTTTTTAATTGCGGTGAATGTGCCGGCGCAGTTCTGCTACGATGTGGTTGAAGTCATCCGACAGGATCATATCTAGATTAGTGGGACGCGGCAGGTTGACTTTGACTTTATAGACGATCGAACTCGGACGCGGCCCCATTACATAAACTGTATCCGATAAGAAAACTGCCTCCCGCAAATCGTGAGTGATCAGGATGCAAACGCACTTCACCCGCATCCACAAATCTTGCAGCATCACCCACATTTCCTCGCGGGTGAAAGCATCTAGCGCCCCAAAAGGTTCGTCCAGCAGCAGTATTTCCGGTTGGTGAATTAACCCCCGACACAGGGAAGCCCTCTGCCGCATTCCTCCCGACAATTGCCAGGGAAACTGTTTCTGAAAGTCTTGCAATCCGACTGTAGCTAACAATTCTTGGGCTTGGCGCACAAACTTTTCGCGCCGCTTCGGATCTTTAGATTCCCGCTTGTAAGGCTGCACTACTTCCAGCGGCAGCAGTACGTTGTCGAGGGTATTTCGCCAAGGCAACAGCACGGGATTTTGAAACGCAATTCCGACATTTTTGAGCGGTTTGGTAATCTTTTTGTCCCGAATCCGAATTTCGCCGATCGGGGCTGGAGATAGCCCGGAGACCATCCTCAAAATAGAAGTTTTACCGCAGCCGCTCGGCCCCACAAACGACACAAATTCTCCCTGGGCGATCGACAGAGAAATCTCGTCAATAATTCGCCTGGGTTGCCCGTCAACTCGATACTCTAAACCCACCCGATCGAATTCCAAAAGAGTCGGTTCTTGGGTTTCGATCGCATCTGTTATAATTTTAGGCTGTACCACGGTTAGTCTACCTCCTTTCTTTAGTAGAACATCAACAGTATTATCTCAAGACGAGCTCAACACGAGCTCAACACGATCCCGTCATCACTATCCTGTATACAAAAACAATTTCAAATTTATCTATTTATTGTTGATAATTTGGAATTTTGCTGTATCAGATAATACAAACTTTAGCATAAGCAAGTAAGCGATCGCAGCATCAGCCAGTGCACCCGAAAAGAGCAACTTATCTATTTGATTGTTGTTTAACGAAAACAAAAAAAATGTGTTTGTGTATACAGTACATCAAGTAATTAGAGTATACGGTATACAGCAAGCCAGAGCACTGCTTAACTTGGACGCAATATCCGCAGAGATTAGCGATCGAGTTTAGTGCGCTCAACTAGGTTTTTCCTTCGGTTGGTTGTCCAAATAGCAAGCTTTTTTCCATGAAAAATACGTGGTTAGTACGATCGCTATCCCCAGTGCCGATCGCAGCGCTACTAATTCTAAGTAGCTGCCAATCTCAGCAGCCGAATGCCACAACTACCCCTGCACCGGGGGGAGCAACTACAACAGCGGCGGCGGATACCGCACAGAAACGCACGATCAAAGTCAATCCATCTTGGCTGCTGCAAGGCGACAATGCACCGCTAACAATTGCCATTGAAAAAGGCTATTTCCCAGCCGAAGGATTGGATGTCAAAATAGAGCGGGGCTACGGTTCCTCTGACACAATTACCAAAGTTGCAGCAGGCCAATTCGAGATCGGATTTGGCGATATTTACTCGATGATGGAGTTCAACGCCAAGAATCCAAACGATCCAGTAGTAGCAGTTGCAGTACCTTACAACCGATCGGCTTTTGCAATTGTCGCCCTCAAGTCGAGCAACATAGCAGATCCTAAAGGATTAGCCGGCAAAAAGCTAGGAGCTCCCGCAGGAGATGCACCCCGCAAATTGTGGCCGGTATTTGCCCAAAAAACGGGCGTGCAGGCCGACTCAGTAGAGTGGATTACAATGGAGCCCAAGCTGCGCGAAACATTATTAATTAAAGGCGATGTGGATGCGGTGACCGGCTTTGCAACAACGATAATCCCTGCATTAGAAAAAGCAGGCAGAAAACCCGAAGATATGAATGTCTTTTACTACACCGAGAACGGTTTAGATTTGTACGGAAATGCGATCGTTGTTAAAAAAGCCTTTTTAGAAAAAAATCCAGAAGTAGTAAAAGGCTTTTTGAGAGCGTATTTTAAAGGACTTCAAGATACATTAAAAGATCCGGCAGCCGGATTGGAATCGGTGGTGAAAGCTGGAGATAGCTTGATGGACAAAAATGCGGAAAAGCGCCGCCTGCAAATTGCTTTAGAAAGGCTGTACGTCACTCCCGAAGTTGAAAAAGTTGGTTTGGGAGGAGTCGATCCAACTCGTCTGGAAGCCACAGCCAAACAAGTAGCAGAAGTCTTAAAGATTGAAGCTCCGCCAGTTAATCAGATATTTGATGAGAGCTATTTGCCTCCCAAAGAGGAGCGGGCTTTACCTCCTGCTGCCGATCGCAAACCCTTGACTTAAAAGTCGATCGAATATATTGCCGTTGTCCGAGATCGCTCGGCGGTTGAAACCGCTCCTTGTCAAACAAAGTCCGCCTGCGCGGACTAAGAAATCGAGGGGTATTCTACTCGTTACCAGGCAGAGCCTGGTAACGCAGATCCGGAGGCTCTGCCTCCAATTTCGCTATTTACGGTGTGAGGATCATGTCTAAATCTTTGTTTTTCCAAATCCTGCTGACAGCAACGCCAGCCTTTTTTTGTATTAATTTTCTGCATTCTCCTGCCAGCTTTGCTGCGGAAATGGCCGCTGCTGAAACCGAGGAAGCAAAAGCCCTGACAGCAGAGTTACCGCTAGCAGAATTAGTTGCATCGCCAGTGGCGATCGCACCAAGTCAAACACAGATAAACCCTGCGGTAACGCCAGAAATAAACGCCGCTATTGAACTAAACAAGCAACACAAATCCGAGCCGATTTCCCTCCTTTTTAACAGCGAAAATCTCGCAGCAGTTCCCCAATCAAACAATCTAGAAGCTGCAAACACAGTAACTGAAGAATCCGGCGAAGCACAAATTGCGATCGCACCAATTCCCACCCAGACAAATCCAGCGGTAACACCAGAAAATCCCGCCGCGATCGCACCCAAAAATCAACCAGAAACAGAGCCGGAAAAAGTTCCAGCATTTTCTCAAGAAAACGAAGTAAAACCTACAGAAACAGCAGCCCAAGAATCCGCCGGATCGAACGTATTGGCAGAGTCAATGCAAACGCAGGAAAATCTGGCGCCGGCAAGTATTGACGATATCCAACAGGTAGATAGCCTGGAAATAAACGACGCTTCCGAAATAGAGCAAGTTACCTCAGTTTCCCAACTCAGCGATGTCAAACCCACAGATTGGGCATTTCAAGCACTGCAATCATTAGTTGAACGCTACGGCTGCATCGCAGGATATCCCGACGGCACCTATCGCGGAAATCGAGCCATGACTCGCTACGAATTCGCCGCCGGCTTGAACGCTTGCCTCGATAAAGTGGCGGAGTTGGTAACAGCAGGAACATCCAACTTAGTCAAAAAAGAAGATTTACAAAAACTCCAGAAACTGCAAGAAGAGTTTGCGGCAGAACTAGCAACGCTGCGCGGTAGAGTCGATGTATTAGAAGCTCGCACGGCGGAGCTAGAATCTAATCAATTCTCGACCACAACGAAACTCAATGCTACGGTTTGGTTCAACCTCACATCAGCATTTCCCACAGGCGATATCACTGCCGAACGCAGCCGCACTGCCCCGAACAGCGCCTTTGCTCCCCCAACTCGCGATGCAAACAATCGACCGACTCGCGTCGATCGGGATACACCTGAAACTACTTTTAGCTACTACGCTTTCTTGACGCTAAATACCTCGTTTACAGGCAAAGATTCCCTGGTGACTCAGTTAGTTTTCGGCAACGGCAACTCGCCTGCAAACGAACTGGTATCGGCGGGTTTTTACAACTCTTGGGGAACGCCGTTTTTAGATCAAACAGGAGTGCCGGCGGCTAATAATGTGGGAATTCGCGAGATGTCCTACACGTTTCCAGTAGGAGATAAAGTTCAAGTTTCGATCGGGCCGCGGTTGAATTATTATCGATACTTTGACGGCAACCGCTTCACTTTCTTTCTGAGGGGGGCGACGAGTTTTAACTCGAACGGAAGTACACTGTTGAATGCAGTCGATCGCGGTTCGGGTGCTGCTGTTACTTGGCAAATTGCCAAACCAGTCAGGTTTACGGCTGCTTATATGGCTGAAAATACAGAATTTTTGAATCCTGCGGTATTCAATACCGCTAGCAATCCCAGCGATGGTTTGTTCAACAGTTCAAACACGATTACAGCGCAATTAGAATACTCTCCCAGCAACTCTTTCAATCTCAGGCTGATTTACGCGCGATCGAGCCTCAAACCTTATAATGGATTCATCGGCGGAGCAGTGGGCGAGCCGCTGCCTTACGGCTATGCAGATGACGGTTTCGGGGGAAGAGTGAGAGACTCCGGTGCAGATGCTTTTGTTGTCAATTTTGATTGGTTGCTGACCCAAAATTTTGGTTTATTCGGGCGGTATTCCTACGGGAAACTTGAGGTGAATCCGGTAAATCGCGATCGCTCTGGCGGAGATATTAAGGTACAGTCTTTTCAAGTCGGGATGGGATTTCCCGATTTGGGAAAAAAGGGCGCGCTGGGTGTACTTTCATTTGTGATTCCCCACGATTACATATCGGGCCGCAGATTTTTGCTGTCGGGCGGGGGTAATGGAGGGACTCAGTACGAGGTAGAGGGTTCGTACTATTACCCGATTACTAATAATATTGCGATCGTCCCGGCATTTTATGCTATCTTCAATGCCAACAATTTTGATGGCAATCCGACTGTATTTGTGGGAAATCTTCGCACTCAGTTTAGCTTTTAAGTAGGCACACGGCTTTTAAGTAGTTACACGGCAATGCCGTGTAACTACAGTTGCAGGTGCGGGTAGGGACACGGCACTGCCGTGTGCCTACAGGTGTCGCGTACAATCTATAGTCCCTACAAATGTCACCTGCAATCTATACCTATCTGGTACAGAAGCGTCAATGTGCTGTATCATTGATAATGAGTCAGCAAAAACAAACTCTCATTTAACATAAAAGTTTTAGATAGGAGGCTGAATCAACCATTTTTAACAATAGTAAACTAACTTTATTTTAAACTGAAGGATAACTGATTGTGGGCCTTTCATTTCGCGCGATTCGCCGCACTCAATCCCTCCACGAACAAACTTACCAAGCTCTCCGAACTGCTATCCTGTCGGGGGAATTAGTAGGTGGAGAACGCTTGATCGAAACTCAATTGGCCCAAATGCTAAACGTCAGCAGAACTCCGGTGAGAGAAGCTTTGTGCCAACTGCAACGAGAGAATTTAGTGACGGTAGATCCGCATCATGGATTGCGCGTCGCTACGCTGTCGATCGCCGATGCTGCGGATCTTTACGATTGCCGGCTCGCTTTGGAACAGTTATCGGCGGCCGGGGCAAGTCAAAATGCTACACCCGCTCAATTGAAACAACTCGAATCGCTCGTCCAGCAGGCAGAAAGTACAACACCCTTGCGATCGGGCGAACTCACCAACTATCAATTGCTGTACGCAGACTGCCAATTTCACCGCTTGCTAGCGCAAAGTTCCGGCAATCCTTGGTTGGTAACTCTGTTGGATCAGGTATTTGACAAAATGATCTTAGTGCGGCTCCGCACAATGGAATACAATCCGGCAGTATTGGAAATTCGCAGCGAACACCGCTGCATTTATCAAGCTGTGAGCGAACAGAATGCACTCGCCGCGGCGCAAGCAATTAAAGAACATTTAATCGCCAGCAAAGCGCGGGTAATTAAAGAAATTCAGGAGATAGAACAGCAGCACGGGAAAATAGATAAGTTAAAATAAAGGCGATCGTACCATTAAAAAGAATCTCTCCCGATGCCAGAGCGACAATCTCAATTAACGATCGCGAGCGTCCCGCTCGCACTGTAATATGTCAGCAAATTATCCGCGAGAATTAATCGGTTACGGGCAAAATCTGCCCCACCCCAAATGGCCCGATCGAGCGCGCATAGCCGTGCAATTTGTCATCAATTACGAAGAAGGCGGAGAAACCTGCATCCTGCACGGAGATGCGTCTTCGGAAACGTTTCTGTCAGAAATTGTTGGGGCCGTCCCCCTATCGGGACTGCGCCACATGAATATGGAATCTTGTTACGAATACGGCAGTCGGGCCGGTTTGTGGCGGCTGCACCGGATGTTTACTTCTAGAAAAATTCCGGTAACAGTTTACGGGGTGGCGATGGCATTAGAAAGGCATCCCGAAGCAGTAGCAGCGATGTTAGAGGCCGATTGGGAAATTGCCAGCCACGGCTACCGCTGGATCGATTATAAGTATTTTGGAGAAGAAGCGGAACGGGAGCACTTGCACAGGGCGATCGCCCTCCATACGCAAGTTACAGGCAGCCGTCCCCTCGGCTGGTATACCGGGCGCACGAGCCCCCATACTCGCAAGCTAGTAGCCGAGGAAGGCGGTTTTCTCTACGATGCCGACAGCTACGCGGACGACCTGCCTTACTGGGTGTACGAGTGCTCGCGACCCCACCTAGTAATTCCCTACACCCTCGACAACAACGATATGCGGTTTGCCACGAGTCAGGGGTTTAATTCCGGCGATCAGTTTTTTGCTTACCTGCGGGATGCTTTCGACGTACTCTACGCCGAGGGCGAGACAGCACCCAAGATGATGAGTGTGGGACTCCACTGCCGTTTGGCGGGCAGGCCGGGGCGCGCTGCTGCCCTGGCGCGTTTTTTGGATTACGTGCAGCAGCACGAAAAGGTGTGGGTATGCCGCCGCATCGATATTGCCCGACACTGGCACGAATATCACAAGCCGATAGTCTCCAAGGAGGACTGAAGTCCTCACTACAAACCTGAAATCCGTAGGGACACGGCAGTGCCGTGTCCCTACTACGAACCCGCTTTATAAGCGGCCCACCCACCTCGCTCGGAAATATCTTCCCATTGGTACTTGTCCACCAACTCCTGCGGGTACAAGAAAGCCGTCAACACTTCCCCGTCATCCAAAACCACATCCGACGGATACATATACGGCGGTTCCCCCGCTGCAAGCTGTTCAAATTGCTCTGGAGTCAGTTCGTACACTTCGCCCGGAATTGATACGCCGGAGGCGGCCACTTCGTAAATTGCAGGATGCCAGCCATTTTCTGCCGAATGCAAGCGGTAAATCGGACGAGTTTTCGCTTCTCTGATAAACTTGGCTTCTCCAAGGTTGCTGTTGTCCGGCTGACCCCGAAGGGCAGAACCGCAAATGAACACTCGTTTGGCTGCAATTGCTGTTTGACTCATATCCACACCCGATAAAAAATTGTGCTTTTTTGTACAGTTAAATCGCCGCGATCGCCTTTATTCTGCTTACTGTGTTTTGTATACAGCAGTTTAAGTGCCAAAGCCATCGATTTTTGTAAACAAGGCTACATAGTTTCGCCCATTTAAATGATATTGCATACAGTATACAACAATTAGTTAAATCAATCAATAGCAGAACTTTAGATGACAGTTACATTAACACTTTCAGTCAACGGCTCGCGCCTCAACCGCAGCATTGCCCAACTCGCTCAAATCGGCAAACTGCCGGGAGGAGGCGTCAGTCGGGTAGCATTTACCAAAGCAGATTTGCTTGCCCGCCAACTCGTTGAATCTTGGATGGTAGAAGCAGGGATGACAGTTCGCATTGACGCGGCGGGGAATATTATCGGTCGATATCCCGGAAAGCGCGAAGGTGCAGCGCTAGCCACAGGTTCTCACATCGACACCGTTCCTGTGGGCGGCCATTACGACGGAGTTTTGGGAGTTTTGGCGGGGATTGAAGTGGTGCGGGTACTGCACGAAAATAACCTGCGCTTGGAACATCCCATTGAGACGATCGTATTTACTGACGAAGAATGCACCGTTATCGGCTGCAAAGCAATGGCCGGAAATACAGTCAGCGACGCGGCATATTACCGACGCAGCGACGGTACTTCCATTGAAACTTGCTTGGGAAAAATTGGCGGAGATTGGTCAAAAATTGGGGATGCCAAACGCCATCCCCAAGAAATAGCAGCTTTTGTAGAACTGCACGTCGAACAAGGAGGCGTTTTGGAAAGTACCGGCGACGAAATAGGAATAGTCAAAGGCATTGTCGGACAGTACCGCTATGCAGTGACGGTAACGGGCCGCCCCAATCATGCCGGATCGACGCCCATGCACGCCCGAAAAGATGCCCTGGTAGCCGCCGCACAAATGGTACTGGCAGTCAACAAGTTGGGAGTGGAAACACCCGGAGAACAGGTAGCAACGGTGGGTTACTTAAATGTGTCGCCGAATGCTACAAATATTGTTCCGGGAAAGGTGGATTTTAAAATCGACTTGCGCGATATATCTCAAACTCATTTGGAAGAGTTGTTAGTTAAAATGAAACAGGAGTTTGGGGCGATCGCACTTGCCACCAAAACCGAAGTTGCAATGACCGAAATGCTGCACGTATTGCCGACGCTAGCAGCACCAAAAATTCAAAATGCAATTGCAGAAGTTTGCCGGGAATTAAGCTTGAGTTACACGCATTTAATCAGCCGCGCCGGACACGACGCACAAGAAATCGGACGGTTTGCCGATATGGGGATGATTTTCGTTGCTTCTCGCGGCGGCATCAGCCATGCAGAAGATGAATATACTTCCCCCGAACAGTGTACTCAGGGAGCAAATGCGCTGTTGCAAACGTTCTTGAAGCTCGATCGGCTTTATGGGGAGGGCGATCGATTTGAGATTTGAGATTTGAGATTTGAGATTTGAGATTGAGCGATGTAGGGTGCGTGACTGTGAATTGATTTGGGCTTGTGTGGCAGGCTTTTTTAGTCACGCACCGCAACTTTATGCAACTTTATGCAACTTTATATAGCAGAGTTTTATAATCCGATTTGGTGTTATATCATTACTTTAGGGCGACAAAATTGCAGTAGCAGTTTCATGGATATCAACACCCAAAAAGAAGAATTCAGCTATGCTTACATTTACGCAGTTGCCTCAGCAGCCGGGTGCATCTGCCAGCGAACAACTACTCCTCTAGATAAACTGGGTGTAGACCTAATTATCACGGGAATAGCAGCATCAGGTTTACCAAACTTTCCCATTCTTTACCTTCAAGTCAAATGTACCTCAAGAGATATCCTCAACGAAAATAGCCTTCGCTATCCCCTGAACATTAAAAACTACGAAGAATTGAGTACAAGCAACGCCTATCCTCCTAGAATTATAATTGTGGTCAGCGTTCCCGATAGAGTCAACGACTGGCTGCAACAAACAGAAGCGGAACTTTGCTTAAAACGCTGCGCTTATTGGATATCATTAGAAGGTGCATCACCTACTGACAATAAAGAAACCGTCACTATTTCAATACCCAGAACAAATATATTTTCGGCTGAGACTCTGACAACTATCATGCAGCGTATCGCAACCGGGAGACAACTATGAATGTGACAATAAAGGATATTGAATTGCTCAAAAATCTCCAACCTCAGCAAATTAGCTACTACTTAGAAGCAAAAGGTTGGAAACAAGCACAACAAATTGACAGCCGCGCTATTATTTGGACAAGCAGCGATATCAAGCCAGAAGCACCTCAAATCGTTCTACCTTTAAATTCCACTCTTCCTGACTTTCCCGTGTCAATGAACTTGATGCTAGAGACATTGGAGGTCATCGAAAATCGATCTCAAATGGAAATTTTAGCAGATTTAATTACCGGGCTTCCTAATACAACTATTCAGGGAATCGTGATTCAAATTCACACTCCTAACGCCGACAAATTAAGTGGCGAGATTACCTTATTAGGTGTCATTGGCGACCAACTGCGGAAAATTAAAACGGAACTTGCAGACAAAGACTACATCCTCGCTATCAAATCTTATCAAGAACGCTTGCCCGTTTTCTGTACGGGAGACTTAATCAAAGAAAATCAAGTATTTATTGTCAAAAATACCCGGAATTTTACCCTAGATGACCAATGGCAAAACTAACAAAAAATATTATTGTAAAGTCGAGGTGGCTAATCTGCCCGACTTTCCAATATCCTCAAAAATTTTACTTGCCAAAACTCTAGCCAAATTCACAGGAACAGCATTGCCGACCATTTTATATCCATCAGCAATATACTTGTACTTAAAAATAAAATCATCCGGGAAAGTCTGAATTCTCGCACATTCCCTCACAGAAAGCCGACGGTAAGGCAGAGGCGAATTGGGGTCAAAAATGCGCTTGTCTTTGCCAACCAAAATCATTTTACTAGCTTGAGGATGGAGAGGCGCGTGTCTGCCGCTTGCCTGAATAGTAAAAGAAGGTTCCGACCAACTTCTAACTCGATTTCGCGACATATAAATGCTCGAAAACCCCAAATCCGCACATTCGTGATTTGGGACATAATCGTGATAATTATCTAATTTACCCTTAACTGGAATAGGCGCGATCGACTCCAAATCAGAAATCGCATTTCTCAAAGTCAAAACCTCATCTCCAGGTTCGGGAAACTCAAAACCAAAACCCAGATTCTGCCGATAACCGACAACAATCACCCTTTGCCTGTCTTGCGGAACCCCAAAATTTTTAGCATTCAACAACTTGTAAGAAACCCGATAGCCAATTTGCTCGAATTGCGATAATATATAAGTGAAAGCCTCCTTATTTCTGGAAGCTAAAATCCCACTGACATTCTCAGCCAAGAAAAACAAAGGCTGCTTGTCGCCCACAATTCTGATATACTCCCAGAAAAGCTGACCCCGACTGTCATCAATCCCGCGTTTCGCACCGGCTTCACTCCAACTTTGACAAGGAGGGCCGCCAATAATTCCAATACAGTTGGGAATTTCATCGGAATTGATGTTTCGGATATCTCTTCGATCTAAAATAGTTTCAGGATGGTTAAACTCGTAGGTATCCCAAATAGTGCGATCGTACTCATTAGCCCAAACCGGCTTAAACCCAGCCAGACGAAAACCCAAATCCAATCCGCCACAACCCGCAAACAGAGAAATAATATCCACAGCCACGTTTTTTCACCCGCAATAAATACAATAAATCAATTATAAACCTCTCTTTTATTAGATATCTACCTCTTTCTTCTCTCACTCTGCGCCCTCTGCGGTTAATAAAAAAATCAAATTCCCAAACAAACAGAATTTATAATCCTCAATGAATGCAAATTCCCTCCTCAAATCTTACCAACACTTCGGCGTCCACCTCGGTCTCGAAAGAATCAAACAACTTCTAGAAAAACTAGACAACCCCCACAAACAAGTACCCATTATCCACATTGCCGGCACCAATGGCAAAGGTTCCGTTTGCGCTTATCTCTCTTCCGTACTAACAGAAGCAGGCTATCGAGTCGGGCGCTACACATCCCCCCACCTAATCGATTGGACAGAAAGAATTTGCATCAACCAAAAACCGATTTCCCCAACAGAATTGCAACAGTGTCTAGAACGAGTTGTCGCCGCCACCGAAAACAACACCGAAACACCCACTCAATTTGAAATAATCACCGCAGCAGCTTGGCTGTATTTCGCCGAACAAAAAACAGACATCGCAGTCATAGAAACTGGATTAGGAGGTAGATTAGACGCGACTAACGTTTGCGAAACGCCTCTCGCTAGCGTCATCACTTCTATCAGTCTCGAACACTGGCAAATACTCGGCCCCACGGTGGCAGATATTGCTGGGGAAAAAGCGGGAATTCTTAAAGCAAAATGTCCGGCAGTTATCGGAGAATTGCCAGAATCAGCTAGAATAGTTGTAGAAAAACGCATTCAAGAATTAGACTGTCCGGCAAGTTGGGTAAAACCAGCAATAGATTTAGGACAAGGATTCGCAGAATATCAGTTAAATCAAAATGCGGTTAAAATAAAATATCAATTGCCGCTGCTGGGAAAATTTCAACTAATGAATTCAGCAATTGCGATCGCAACTTTGCAAACTCTCCAAAACCAAGGATGGCAAATTTCCCCAACCGCGATCGCCAACGGTATCGCCAAAACCCAATGGCCCGGAAGACTCCAGCAGACAACTTGGAAAAACCGCAATATATTAATTGACGGCGCGCACAATCCAGCCGCAGCGATGGCCCTGCGTGAATATGTCGATCGCCTGAACAATCACCAGCCACCGGTTAACTGGGTAATCGGCATTCTTGCGACTAAAGACTGCGATGATATTTTGAAAGCATTACTCAAAAAG
Source organism: Microcoleus sp. BR0-C5 (assembly GCF_036705045.1). Lineage (NCBI taxonomy): Bacteria > Bacillati > Cyanobacteriota > Cyanophyceae > Oscillatoriales > Microcoleaceae > Microcoleus > Microcoleus sp. BR0-C5. Next base: position 21,153 of record NZ_JAUBTR010000061.1, on the reverse strand, counting down.
GGCGATCAACTTTACCTAGTACCCGTACCCGATCAAAACTCATCATCCCCCGCAGAATTAGCCACCCTCGCTCAAATTATCTGCCCCGAATTAACTCTCTGTCAAGCCTTCCCCGACTTAACAACAGCCTTAGATGCTGCTGTTACAGGTGACAACCTAACAATTCTTTGCGGTTCGCTTTATCTCGTCGGCTATTTTCTGCAACAACAACAATCCCAAACTTAAACGCATCATAATTGTGTTTCTTCCTCTGTAAAAATCGGAGGCCACAATTCCGAAACGGGCAATTCCCAACCGGGAAAAAGTTCTGCTACTGTTAAGATATCGCCATTTCCTAAAACAGTCGGTTCACCTGTAGAGCGATAAATAGTCACTGTTTCTTCATCAGGATCGATCAGAATTCCGACGAGCGCACCCAATTCTATAAACTTCAAAACCTTGGTTTCTATAGGCTTAATGCGATCATTCTGAGATTTAATCTCAACCACCAAATCGGGGACAAGTTCTCCAAAATAACGCGGACTTTGGCGCAAGCGGGCGGCGCGCACAAAAGAAACATCCGGTGCTTTGACATTCGTATCCGGCATGATGAAACCGCCTGCGGAGTCAAAGACTCTCCCCAAGCGACGGGGATTTATCCAAGCGAAAAGAAAGGCGATGAGACGGCTACTGATTTCACTGGATACGATGTCTGATGGCCCCATAATTGAAAGTCTCCCGTCTTCTAGTTCAATTTTGTAATCTAAACCCGCTTCGGAAAAAAGGGTTTGAACTTGGTTTAAATCTTTGAGTGTCATCGCTGGCATAAGAATTTTCTCCTATTCCGATCTGAGCTTTGATTTTAACACGAGTCAAATTTCTGAATATTTGAGGAATTCAGACTATCTTCCTACAAATCATCAATCCAGGTGAATTGAGAAAGGCGATCGCACGGGATATATAAACTCGGTTTCTGGGATGAGCGATCGTTCTTATCTACAAACACTTACCTCTAAAATAGTCGAGATTGACTTATCCAGAGTTTTCCTCCGACTCCGCGTTGTGAAGAGGCGATAATTTCATCATTCGATAATAACTTAAAAGCTTATATATGCTTATATATAGGGCGGCACAGATTCCCATTATTTAATAATACGTCAAGTGGCAGAAAAAAGCAAGGGGCGAGATTAAAAAAGATTAATGCCTAATGCCCAAGGCCCAAGGCATAATTTTTGTTACAATATAAATGAGTTTAGAAAAATTTAGAGATAGAAGTTTATGAGCAGCCTTATATCGGTGCAAACGTTAATTGAATATATAGAAGCTTTGCCAGCCCAAGAGCAAACTTTACTATTTGACGAGCTTTTCAGGCGAAACATAATCAAGCAGCTTCAGGAAAACAATACAGCAGCAGTGAAGGCGTCTATCATGGCAGAAAGAGAAAAGCCGCGCCAGGAAAACACCAAGCAGACAGTCAAGACAAAAACACTCTTAACAGGTAACGCTACCTGCGACATTCGCGCAGCCGATCGCACTAACTTTGGGGGCGACCTCGACAGCTCAACTGTTCAGATAATCATTAAAAACGAATCAGACAGAACAGTCAGTGCAGCGTTGCTGGGGTGGCCCGAATGTAAAGCTTTTGGCGAGACGCGATCGCAAGCACTGCAAAACCTTCACGATTTAGTAAATGCCCAGCTAGCCGAAGCTGAAATCGTCTCTGTCAAACTCACTCCTAGTCGATCGAACAATCCTTGGGTGAGGTTAGCTGGTAAGTATGAAAACGATCCGTATTATGATGAGGTATTGGCACACATAGAAGAATATCGCCGCGAACTCGATGCAGAAACCGAAGCTTATTACAGTCAAATTGACGCTGCGGTTGAGACAGAATGAGCCTATACATACTTGATACGAATTGTTTCTCCGATTTGCAAAAGAATGATCCCATGATGGTGCAGCGGGTCGAGGTTAACGCAGAAAACCTTGCTGTAACTATCGTAACCGTAGAGGAAGCAATTCGCGGCTGGTTCGATTTTATCAGAAAGGCTTCGGTCCCTTCGCAAGCGGACAAATTAGTATGGGGTTACACCAGGTTATGGGATACATTAGAGGATTTCAAAAATCTCAACATTCTGAAGTTTGACCAGAATGCTTCCACTATTTACACTGAGTTCCGTCGTCAAAAAATACGCATCAGCACGCAAGATTTGCGGATTGCTGCTATTGTACTGGCTAATAATGCTATCCTCGTTACGCGCAACTACCGAGATTTTTCGCAAGTGCCTGATTTAGTGCAGGAAGACTGGACAATTCAACCTTAAAAGCAAGAGGCGAGATCAAAAAAAATCCCGCCCCAGCTTCAATTAAAAACTACCTTTGATCCCAAGCCTTAGCCGCATCAGCCACAGCTTGATCGACCGACTTCTCATCCAACATTGCCGCTTGCAAATTGTCATAAATCGCCTTTTGCAGCTTCTTAACATCCTTGAGAGGGGGAATCAATAGCTCGGCGGAAGTCAACCCAGAAGCACTAACAACCCGAGCTCGATCGGCAGCAGCAGCATCAGTCGGAACGTTCTTAAAATAATCGTCCTGCAAAGCCTCAACCGTAGAAGGCAAAACATTAGCAGCCTTAGCAAAAGCCAACTGATTTTGAGAATTAGTCACGTACAGAGCAAACTTGACAGCATCATCAGGGCGCTTGCTGTCGCGGGGCACAACCAAATTCATCACCGCCACAGTCTTCTTGCCGGTTTCCCCCGTAATTTGAGGCGCAGCAGCCGAAACAGCACCAATACTCGGCGCATTCTCAGCAATCGCCTTCAAAAACTGAGGCCCGGAAGCTAAAAAAGTAGTTTCCCCAGCTTGATAAAGCTCGATCGCCCTACGATGTCCCTGCACCAAAACATCCTGCGGCAAAAGTCCGTTCTTGTACAAATCTACCCAATACTGAAAAACCGCTTTGCCCTTAGCCGTATTAAAAGCCGCCTTGCCTTTAGCATCAACCAAAGGCACACCCATCTGCACGAAAGATTGCAAAACTTCCGCCGAATCTTCCGGCACAAAAGTCACAAAAAAAGCAAACTTACCAGTCTTCTCCTTCACCTGCTTCGCAACAGTTGCCAACTCGGCATAAGTAGCCGGAGGCTTAGCAATTCCAGCCTTCTTCAACAACTCCGTATTGTAAATTGTCACCCCAGTCGTGAGATACCAAGGAATGCCAAAACTCTTGCCGTCGAGCATACTAGCTTTCCATATATTTGGGAGATAGGTTGATCGAACTTGCTGGGGAATCCGAGAATCCAAATCCAGCCAAGCATTGCGTCCCGCCAACAGCGAAGCAAAATCGGGATTTAGGTTCACCACATCCGGCGCAGTTTTCGCCGAAACCGCCCCCAAAATCTTGCTTTCCATCGCCGACCAAGGAACGTCCACCCAACGCACCTTCACCCCCGGATTTTGGGCTTCAAAACCGGCGATCGTCTTGTTGAAATACTCAGTAAACTGAGGTTGAAGCTGCATAGTCCAGAACTCGATTTCCTGCGTATTATTTGCCTGGGAATTAACAGCAGGCTTGCCGCAACTCACCACCGCAGCCAGCAGCAGCCCCACCAGTCCAAAAACAGCAAACAGTTGCCAAGATTTACGTTTCATAGAATAAAATTTGAGAGTTATGGGAACCGTTTGACAAAAAAGCGCTCGCCCGAATCAAGCGCCATCGAGTCAGTAACAGAGTTTTGTACCTGGGCACGGCGAGCGAGATAGTCTGTTTTTGTGCAGAATCGGCAGGTTTTCGGTCGATCGAGCTGGAATTTATTGACATTCGCAGCAGAATAGCTATTGTCAAGTAAATTGGATAGCATAAAATCGGAACTAGCGATCGCGCAACACAGACTGAACTGTGCAGATACGGCGGGATACCGAGATTACAGCACTCTTGCGGCAGTTGGAAACCAACCCTCCAACACGCCTGCGCGCTGAATCAGGCTGGCCAACTACAAAAGAAAAAAATAGCAATTACCGACGACCCAATCACATGGTTAACTTTTTCAAAGGTCTACTTTCCCAACGCCAGCCAGGAATCGGGATCGAAATAGCCCCAGACCGCATCAACATCATTCAGCTCGAAAAGAAAGCTCAGGCATTAAAATTAGGCATTCTAGCCTCAATAGAAGTTCCAGAAGACTATGTACAAGAAGGACAAATAGTCGATCCGCCGGGAATGGCAGAACTCATACGCGCCGTCCTCGCGGACAACAAAATCAAAGCCAAGCGAGTAGCCACAGCCATTCCCGGCCGCGAAGCAGTCATCCGCCTCATCCCAGTTCCCGCAGAGCTCAACGAAGAAGAACTGCGGGATTACATGAACGCAGAAGCAGGACTGTACTTGCCATTTCCTAGAGAAGACGCCGACGTAGACTATCAAAAAATAGGCCTTTTTGTAGATGACGACGGAGTAGAAAAAGTGCAAGTCGTGTTAGTAGCAACCCGCAGAGAAGTTACCGACACATACATCGAAACATTCAAAGAAGCCGGATTGATTATAGACGTATTAGAAGTAACCAGTTTTGCCCTAATCCGCACCCTCAAAGAACAACTGCAACAATTTTCCTCCCAAGAAGCAGCCGTCCTGACCGCCATAGAATTTGACAGTACCGAGTTAGCTATAGTAGTGGACGGCATACCTCAGTTCAACCGTACCATCCCGATCGGCACCTACCAAATCCAGACCGCCCTCAACCAAGCCATGAACCTGCCGCCAACCAGAGACACCAGCGAACTGCAAGGCATGACCCTGCCAGTCACAGATACAATGGGCGCATCGGGAGACGCCAATCCCGGTACAAATGCGATGATTAAAGTATTGGGAGAACTAGCAGACGAACTGCGCCGCTCAGTAGACTTTTACCTCAACCAGAGCGAAGAACTCGAAGTAGCGCAACTGCTGTTAGCAGGTCCTGGAGCTGCGATCGGCAAACTAGACGAATTTTTTATGCAAAGATTAAGCTTGCCCGCATCTCAAGTCGATCCCATCGAAACCCTAGGACTCGAAATCAGCCAAGAAATTACCCCAGAACAGCGAGCAGGTTTAGGAGTCGCCCTAGGTTTAGGACTAAGGGAGGTTATGTGACCTAACAGTTTTAGATGAGAGAAAAACAGATGTGAGAATTTTAGGTAAAAACCCCTTCCAAAAGAAGAAGGCAGAAAGCAGAAGGTAGAATATTGGAGGTAGAAGATAGAAGGTAGAAGGTAAAAGGTAAAAGGTAGAATATATCTGAGGTAGAAGCAGCCCCTTCCTTCAGTAGAAGGCAGAAAGTTGTTTCTTTCTTCCCTAAATAAATCCTTCACTTGTACCAGCAATCTTGGGTTCTGTCTAAAATCTAAAATTTCAAATTTAAATCTATAGCAACAGCCAAGACTGTTAGGACGTTCTTAATTGCTGAAACATAAGCGGTAGATCACTTTTTCCTTCTACCTTCTACCTTCTACCTCGTGCCTTCTACCTTCTACCTTGCGCCTTCTGCCTTCTTCCTTCTGCTATAAAATCGAGTGAAGCCATGTACAGCCTAGATATTAATTTTCTCAACGACCGTCCGGACTACAAACCCGTTGCAGCAGCCAAAAGCTCAGCTAAAAAAAGTTCCGGTGGAGCAAAAGACCAACTGCCCATATATGGGGCGACGCTGTTTGCCCTTGGCATCGTCGCCGCAGTCATGGGCGCCTGGTGGTGGGCGACTAACGAAAATAACAACTTGGCCGCACAACAAGCAACCATCGACCAAGAACTGGCAACGTTAAACACTCAAGCCAACGTCATCAAAGCCATCAATGCCGAAACCGACCAAGTTACCGCCGAATACAAAGCCTTAGCCGGAGTATTCGACCAAATTAAACCTTGGTCGGCGATGCTGCAAGACCTCAGTGCCCGCACTCCGGCGGGAGTGCAAATTGCCAAAATCGAGCAAATCGACCCCAGTCCCTCCCCCGTTGCAGCAGCACCCCCACCCGTAGCGACCCCCGCAGCCAGCCCGTCCCCAGGGGCGAGTCCGTCTCCAGCCAGCCCCCCCCCGGCGGCTGCTCCCGCCCCCGTCGTCCCGCAGCAGGCAGCAAAAGTACAAATTTCAGGGATAGCTAGTACCTTTGCTCAAGTTAACGACTTTATGTTGCTAGTCCAGCGCTCTCCTTTCTTCCTTAACACCGATACCAAACTGATAGCGGCCACATTAAAAAACAACCCCGCACAATTACAAGTGCGTAACCAAAACGCAGCACCACCAGAACTTCCCAAACTGCGACCGGTGGTGGAATATAAAATTGAAACCACGCTCAGCCCGACGGGAGCCTCCGAGTTGCTCCCCGAGCTCCGCAGCAAGCAGGCAGACGGGCTAGCAATACGGATAGAAACACTTCAAGAAAAAGGAGTGCTAGAACCACAAAAACCAGAGGTGAAAAAACAATGACATTCGCAAATGAGTATGGTCCTAGCGGACAAGCAGAAGAGACCGGGGGTCAGGAAATATTCGGCATTAAGCTGACACCCCAAGTCCAAGCAATCGGCATCGCGGTTCTCGGCCTCGTCATTGCCGGCGGCCTCGGCTACCAGTTCGTATTCCCGGAATTCCAAAAAGCCGACGCATCCAAGCAAAAAATTAGCGAAAGCAAGCAAACACAACTGCAATTGCAAACTCAAATTCAAAAAAAGGCAGAAGCAGAAGCCAAGCAAGAAGAAGCAAAACAGCGCCGGGCCAACGTGACGGCAATGTTTGCCAGCGACGCCAGCGCCAACACGCTTTTGCTTGACATGACCCAACTGGTTAATAGAATCAACGCCGGCGTGGAAGGAGATGACCTCAAGGCTAAAATTACCAAATTTGAGCCGGATATGCCCCCAGCTGCAGCAACCGCCGCGCCGGGAGCTCCCGACCCTGATATTCTGGCCGATACCTCCTTCGGGCCGTCCCTGGCTGGCAAGCTCAGACGCAAAAAATTTAAGGTAGAGTTTGAAGGCACTTTTGCTCAAACCCGCAATTTTATGCGTAACTTGGAGTTGATGCAGTCGCTGTTGGTAGTGAGGAATTTGAGATCTGAATTGGTAGCATCAAATCAGCCAATTGAAGTTGACTTTTTGAAAGGTAAAATAGTTCCTGTGGAGCAGCCACCAACTAAAATTAAAACTGCTTTTGACTTGCACGCCCTGCTGCCGTTAAAGCAAGAAGAAAAACCGCCAACTCAGGCTCCGAGTCCTGGTGCTAAGTAGCGGTAGTTGGGCGGATAGATATTAGCTATTGTTCCCAACTCGCTCTTTCACAAGCAAGGAGAAGGCAGAAGGCAGAAGGTTGAATTTAGAAGATTGAAGGTAGAAGTCAAAAAAGTATGAATGTCAGAAAAATATTTTTTAGATGGCAATCAACAATTTGCTCTAAAACCTACTTTCTTCTAATACCAATTTCTCAAAGTAATGGAACTGTATAGCAATCCTTGCAGGAGTCGTAATTTTTTTACCCCATCCCAACCCTCCCCTTACAAAGGGGAGGGAGTAAGAAATCCACAAATGATGCGAGGATTGCTGTAGGATAGTTTCTAACCCTTATGTCATCAGTTATTCCCAATCGAAAATAGCCAATCGAAAAGGGCATAACTTCTCCTTTCAAAAAGGCTCGAACCCTTGAATATTTTAGTCAGTTTAGCAGCTAGCGACAAAAGACTGCGAACAACAAATAAATAACAAAGTGTAGTTGAGGAGAGAACGTGAAACAGCATCTACGGTTAAGTGGAGGACTCTTATGCAGCGTTGCAGGAGTTTTGATCGCCCAAGCCCCCGTCTTGGCAGTGCCGACTCAAGTCACAGGAGTGCAAATAAGTCAAGGTAATAATGGCGTAAATATTGTTATGGCGACAGAAAAGGGCGATCGCCCGCAAGTTTTCGCCATCAATAACGGCAATACTTACCAAGCCACAATTATCAACACCCAGCTCCGCTTGCCACAAGGCAACAGCTTCCGTCAAGATAACCCCGCTCCGGGAATTTCTTCAGTAGAAATCAGCCAGGTAGAGGCTAACAGCATCCGCGTTGTGGTAGCCGGCACCAACGGAGTTCCCAACGGACAAATTGTTCCGGGACAAGGCCAAAGCATCGTCCTTAGCGTTGCCGGACAGGGTGGCACAGCACAGTCTGCCCAAACTCCACCCCCGCCACCTCCGGGACTGCCGCTGAGCCAAACAGCTCCCCCCCCGGCTCCCCAAGTCCGCACCTCGCAAAACCCAGGCGTGCTGCTGCCAAATCCCGAAGTTACTGTTACCAGAAACGATCGGCCGCCCCTCCCCAGCGAAATACAATCCCAGACCAATCAGGCTGCGCCTTTCCAGCCACGGGCCGTGGCGCCGCCCTTGGGAGATATCGCGGTGTCTAACATCGCCCCCGGCGCGGGAAATATTGAACTGAGTTCGGGAGAACGCATCCCCCGCTTGGTGCTGCGGGATGCCCCAGTCCGAGACGTTTTGGCTCTGCTGGCTCGCGCTGCTGGCTTGAACATTGCTTTTACAGGCGGCGGGGCCCCTGCTCAACCGGGCCAGCCCGCAGTGCCTGGTCAGCCAGGAGTATCGGGGTCAGATGAAGGGCCAAAGATTTCTTTGGACATCGAAAATGAGTCGGTGCAAGATGTCTTTAATTACGTGCTAAGGCTCAGCGGGCTGCAAGCTAACCGCCAGGGGCGGACGATTTTTGTAGGGACTAACTTGCCGATCGACTCCCGCAATATTATCATTCGGACTCTGCGGCTCAATCAAGTTCGCTCTACGGATGCAGCTAACTTTTTGAGCGCTCAAGGCGCGGAAACTCAACTGCCGATTACTCGCGTGACTATTCAAAGCGTGGGCCAGGGAAATGCTGCGCGGGATGTGGAAATTAGGGAACCCGACATTAAGGCGATCGGCGCTAGGGAAGGCACTGGGCCGCTGTTGCTGAGGGGACTGTCGGTGCTGGCGGATTCTCGGCTCAATTCCATCACTTTGGTGGGCGACCCGCGCAAAGTTGACATGGCTGTGGCTTTCTTGACACAGCTAGATTTGCGCCGCCGTCAAGTGGCTGTCAACGTCAAGGTGATCGATATCAACTTGACGGGAGCCAACGTCAGTAGCAGCAGTTTCTCTTTCGGAATTAATAACAGTTTCTTTGTCAATGACGACGGGGCGGCAAGTCTCAATTTTGGTGGCATCAATCCGCCCGCTAGGGCCGATGCTGTCGGCGGCATAACTAATCGGCCCATTGTCGGGCTTCCGTTTGCAGACGTGGAGCCTTTCTACGATCCGAACAGCCGGTTTACCGTACCGTTGACAGCGAACGGCCGCAAAGGTGTGTTCCTCCGGCCGATCTCCCCAATTACCACTGACCCCACGCGAGTTGGAATTAGCGATTACGACCCAGGAACGGCACCAACTGCAGGAGATGCAACTTTCGCCTTATTCCCGCTGTTCCAGTATCCCAGGAGGTTCCTGTCTACGTTGCAGGCAACTATTCAGAGCCAGAATGCCAAAATCCTGACCGATCCGACTTTGGTGGTTCAAGAAGGAGAAACGGCGAATGTGAATATCACTGATGAGGTGATCAGTAACATCACGTCCGACACCCAGACTACCGGAAATACAAGTACCACAACGGTGACGGCTGTCAAAGACAGGGCTGGTTTGCAGTTGGGGGTGGCGATCGACCGGATTGACGATAATGGCTTTGTCTCTCTGCGGGTGAACCCGATTATCAGGACACCTGGCACCCCCCAAAACCTGAGCACGGGCCCGAACACAAATACTATCAGGCTGCTGGGCGAGCGATCGTTGCAATCGGGGCTAATCCGCCTGCGGGACGGTCAGACTTTGATTGTTTCGGGGATTATCCGCGATGAAGAACGGGTTACAGCGAACAAGATTCCGATTTTGGGAGATTTGCCGATTATCGGTTCGCTGTTCAGGCGCACTGATAAGACCAACCAGCGGGCGGAGTTGATTGTATTGCTGACTCCACAGATTTTGGATGATAGTGATCGATCGAACTTTGGCTACCAAAACAGCATCAGTCCCGACGCCCGCCAACTGTTGCAGCGCAGTCAGCCCGTCCAGCCGAGACAGTAGGAACGAAGGAAGAAGGCATGGGTGTCAACTTTCCACGCTCTTTCCCCTGAGTCCGACAGTCCGACAGTCCGACAGGGGTTGAAACCCCGGCCTCAAAGCGAAAGTCCTTCAAAGAGGACTAAAGAACTCATTAGTCCTCTGCAAAAGGACTATCAATCACTCTTTCAGTCGTCTGAAGACGACTTTCGCTATTAGCCAGGGGTTGAAACCCCTGGCGGGTTTCGGGAGAATGAAACAGCCCTGCCCCACGGGGAAAAGAAAGGGGAAAGAAAGAAGGAAGAAGGAAAAAACTTTTCCTTTAGCCCTTGACAAATTACATTTTATTCCTTCTATTTATCCTTTTTTTCTGATCGGAAATCCACCGAGGCAATAAATCTTGTCTCCAAGGTGGTATTTTTTTACCTAAATTTTGGGATTAATTACAAAAATTAGCAAGTTCCATATAAATTAAAGGTTCCACCGATCCATAACGGTCGGCAAGACTTTAGAATAATGCAGTGAAAATTAGATGCTGTGGGGTTTTCAGCAGTTAGAAACAAAAATTCCTTTTCTGACCAATTACCCTAGGGTAATTGGTATTCAGCAGGAGTTGTGATTTGCGGAAGCGGACGGGAGCAATCGGGAACCACCCAAACCTCCCAATCCACACCTCAATCCAGTTGATAACTCACAGCTAATAGTTGAACTAACTCTGTTTAACGTAATTTTGCAAATCGAGAAGGAGTTCGCAATGAACAAAGGTGAATTGGTTGATGCAGTGGCGGAAAAGGCTAGCGTGACGAAAAAACAGGCTGATGCTGTTTTGAGTGCCGCCCTCGAAGCAATCATGGAAGCTGTCTCCGATGGCGACAAGGTGACGCTGGTCGGTTTTGGCTCGTTTGAGTCGCGGGAACGCAAGGCCCGCGAGGGTCGCAATCCCAAAACTGGAGACAAGATGGAAATCCCGGCAACCAGAGTTCCTGCATTTTCCGCAGGGAAGTTGTTTAAGGACAGAGTTGCACCCCCGAAAAACGCGGAATAGCTGGCGAACTGAGTCTTGATTAGACCTTTACACGGTGGGAATTTAGCTTGGGCAGCCTCACTGGCAGGCTGCCCTGCCTCTGCTATTGTCGATTTTTCTGCGAGTATCAGTCCTTTGGGCCCTCCTGAGTCGGCAGTGGCTGCGATTCAAGCTCACTTGAGCAGTTTGACGGCTTACCCAGACCCGGATTATGGAGAGCTCAGGACTGCTTTGGGGGAGGCTTTGAATGTTGACCGGGATTGGATTTTGCCAGGGAATGGTTCGGCGGAATTGTTGACTTGGGCAGCTTGGGATTTGTCGAAGCTGGAGGCGACTTATTTGGTGACTCCGGCTTTTGGCGATTACTCGCGGGCTCTTTCGGCTTTCGGCGCGCAGGTGATCAAATGCCCTTTGGATATTAAATCTTGCACCATTGTCAAGAACGGGCAAGATGCCCATTCCACAAGAGATGAATTTTCTTGTGGAACAGGCAAGATGCCTGTTCCTAAACAACTAATTGAGAATGGTGCCACATCTGAGTTGGATCTGAAATCGTTGGACGTTGGGGCAGGAAACGAGTTAGTAGCGGATGATTTGTCGGTTTCTAACCGTTCCCTTGTCTCCCCTTCTTTTCGTATCCCAGTTCCTCTTGCTCTCGATGCCGCCTCTCGACGAGGTTTGCTACTGAACAACCCGCACAATCCTACGGGTTTGCTGTTTGCTAGGGAGGCGATTTTGCCTTATGTGAAGCAGTTAGGTATGGTGGTGGTGGATGAGGCCTTTATGGACTTTCTACCGCCTTCTGAGCAGGAAACTTTGATCGATGCTGTTGAGGAGTTTCCGAATTTGGTGATTTTACGATCGCTCACTAAATTCTATTCTCTGCCGGGACTGCGGTTGGGCTGCGCGATCGCCCATCCCGATATTCTGCGCCGCTGGCAGCAGCAGCGCGATCCTTGGCCTGTGAATGCTTTGGCTGCTGCTGCTGCTGCTGCTGTGGTGCGAGATACTGTTTTTGAGCGGCAAACTTGGGATTGGCTGCCTGTTGCTCGCTTTGAGCTATTTGAGGGTTTGGCTAATTTGCCGGGTTTGCAACCTTTTGCAGGGGCGGCTAATTTCTTGTTGGTTGAGTCGTCTATCTCGGTTTCTTCTATTCAAAAAAGTCTGTTGGAACGACACCGGATTTTGATTCGGGATTGTTTGAGTTTTCCTGAGTTGGGCGATCGGTTTTTTCGGGTGGCCGTGCGTTCCAGGGCGGACAATCTGCGCCTGATTGCTGGACTTGCCGAAGTGATTCGTTAGCTGACAGTTGACTGTTGACTGTTGACTGTTGACTGTTGTCAGTTGACTGTTGACAACCAATAAAAGGTGACAAACGATTTTATTGGTCGTTTGAGAGTACCTCCCCAAGAAACCCGGTTTCTCTGGTAAACCTTGGGTTTTGCAGCGAAGTCTCTAGGAAGAAACCGGGTTTATGACCCCGCGCGCGGATCGTCCTAAACTACTAACTAATGACTAAGCTGTTCTGCATTTAAATGGTATGTCAAAAAAAATTAAAGTCTTGTGGGGAGTAGCGGTTGGGCGTCCCGCCCGCCCTTAATATACAATTTAAATGCGCGACAGCTTAGGATCGCGAATTAAATAATTTACACTCTTGAAAGTGGGTTGGGCGTCCCGCCCGCCCTTTCTGGACGGGCGGGACGCCCATCCCACAAGAACCATCACGCATTCTAAGTTATTTAATTCTCATTCCTTAATGACTAATGACTAATGACAATCAAGCATCCAGGATACCCGCCACGTGATTCATTCCGAAAGCAGACTCAGGACCCAGAAATAAAAAACCTGTATCCGATGAAACTTGCCCCTCGAATTTATCCGTGGTTAATGCTTCAATTCTTTAATCTAAAATCTAAAATCTAAAATCTAAAATCGATTGACTTCTTTATTTATGCTTGACTATGATTTAGTGATTATTGGTGGAACTCCGGCCGGACGTTATGCTGCTTTGACTGCAACTAATTTCCCGGCCCGCGTTGCTTTGGTGGAACCGCTTAGTAATTCGCAAGATTTGCCCACAGGGAGGAAAGAGTCGATCGACCTTGGTTTGAGATACAGCCAAACTTTGAGGGAGGCTGCTCGTTTTGCCCAGCAGATCAGTCGCCAGCAGTTGGGGGTTCGTTGGGAAGTCGCGAATTCCTCCATGCCGCTCAAATTGCGATTTGAGGGCGTTCTTAAGTGGGCAGATGATGTTGTTTCTAATTTGTCAGAAATGGATTCTCTCGGCCTTTTGGCTGCTCGCGGAGTCGATGTTATTGTTGGCAACGGCGAGTTTGTTGCGAAACCAGATTTGGCTTTTGTTGTCGGCGGGCGAAAATTGCGCTCGCTCTGTTATTTGCTAGCTTGTCCAACTCTGCCGGCGATTCCCAATATTGAAGGACTTTCGTCTGCTGGCTTTTTTACTTCGGAAACTGTCGGGGAATTAGCAAAACTTCCACAGTTGCCTAAAAGTTTGGCTGTAATCGGTGCCGATCCCAGCGGTGTCGAAGTGGCTCAGACTTTTGCCCGGTTGGGGGTTGCTGTCACTTTGGTAGTGAAAAGTTCGCACATTTTGGCTAAAGAAGACCGGGAGGCTGCTGGTTTGGTGCAAGCTGGAATGGAAGCTGAAGGAGTGCGGATTCTGACTACTACTGAGGTGACTCAAGCTAGGGTGATTGAGGGTAAAAAGTGGATTCAAGCTGGGCCAAGGGCGATCGAAGCTGAGGAGATTTTTCTGGCCGCCGGTAGAGGGCACGATTTTTCATCGTTAAATCTCGAAGCGGCTAAGGTTAAATTCAGCGATCGGGGGGTGATTTTAAATGAAAAGCTGCAAACAACAAATCACCGCATTTACGCGATCGGCGATGTTGCTGGAGGTTATCCGTTCCATCACATCGCTAATTACGAAGCTGCGGTTGCTGTGAAAAATGCTTTGTTTTTGCCACTGTTTCAAATAGATTATCGTGGGATTCCTTGGGCGATTTTTTCCGATCCGCAGTTGGCGAGGGTTGGCTTGACTGAAGCGCAAGCAAGGCGCCGTTTTGGAGACGATCTGATTGTTTGTCGGGAATATTTTAAGAATGTTGAAAGAGCTCAAATGTCCGGGGATACAACGGGTTTTTGTAAGATTGTCGGGCGTCGTAATGGGGAGATTTTGGGAGCGAGTATTGTGGGGCCGCAAGCTGCTGAGTTGATTCACGCGATCGCTTTGGCTGTGCGTCACGGGATGAAGGTTGAGGCGATCGCCCAACTTCCTTATATTTGGTCGAGTCTTTCGGAAATTAATGGTCAAACTGCTGCTGTTTGGGAGTCGCAGCGCTTGGGCAGAAACGCTTTTTCGCGCAATTTATGGGAGAATCTGTTTCACTGGCGCAGGTATTGGAAGTGAAAAAATCTCAGGGGTAATTGGTAATTATAAGTATGTGAGTGGTCAAATATAATTGACTTGGGCTAGTTCCATAGTCTGCTTCTGAATTTTGGCATTGAATGCCTGATTCACTTATTAGAGTGGGGCAGCTTGTTGTGGCAGTTGGACAAATAATTCGGCTGGCAATCCCATGAATCCCAATTTCTCCCAAATCTGACACACCAACTCAATTTCCTCTGCTTCCCGCTTTAAATTTCGCTCGGCCCGAATTGTACTAATGACATTAAATTATCACCTAAACTAGACATTAAGTATTTAAGAGGCGATCGCATTCAAGCATCGGTTTCAAAAATACTCTTAAGTACCTGATTAGCCTCTTAAATTCCTCTTCTATCAACTGCTGTCGTTCAATCAGCATTAGCCTCTTTCATTTTCTACTGAGCCTTAACTCAAGTATAAACAGCTCTTACATAAAATCTTCCACTATTGTTTTAAACTAGCACTTTCATAAGTTGAGCCACAAAGTATATTAAGAAAAATGTACTTGACTGAATAGCACAGCAGAGGGAGCGAAAATAGTAGATAGTAACTCTAACAAGCTTTTGGTTTGACAGAAGCAGTAGGAATACGTAGATATGATTAACATCACAAAACTTTTCCTAGGATATCAGATTAACGAGCAAATATACGCAGGCAATCGAACTCTAGTTTATCGCGGCATTCGCTCTTCAAATGGGCAGCCCGTCGTGATCAAACTACTGCGAAATGAATTTCCCAGCTTCAACGAACTGGTTTACTTCCGCAACCAATACGTAATTGCTAAAAACTTAAATATCCCCGGCACTGTTAAGGCATACAGCCTGGAGAGCTATCATAACCGCTATGCTCTGGTGATGGAAGACTTTGGCGGAATTTCCTTAAGTAGTTACCTGGCTAATCTACCATCCGCTAGCAACGAACCTCTAGAAGGCTTGCCCGTTAACGAGTTTTTTCCGATGGCGATTCAAATTGCCAGCGCCCTGGACGGACTTCACCGCCACCGAGTCATCCATAAAGACCTCAAACCCGCCAACATTCTAATTAACCCCACCAGCAAAGAAGTCAAGCTGATTGATTTGAGCATCGCTTCCCTGCTGCCGCGCGAAACCCAAGAAATTCAAAATCCCAACGTCCTCGAAGGCACTTTACCCTACATATCTCCCGAACAAACTGGGCGAATGAACCGAGGCATTAATTACCGCACAGATTTCTACTCGCTAGGAGTAACATTCTACGAATTACTAACAGGAAAATTACCATTCCAAACAGACGATCCAATGGATTTGGTACATTGCCACCTCGCCAAACAACCGCTGGCAGCCTCAAGAGTTAACAATAGCGTTCCATTGGTGCTGTCTCTTATTGTCAGCAAACTGATGGCGAAGAATGCTGAAGACCGCTATCAAAGCGCCCTGGGACTCAAGTACGATTTGGAAACTTGTTTGCACGAATGGCAAGAGACAGGGGCGCTGACTAACTTTACAATAGGGCAGCGAGATTTGTGCGATCGTTTCATCATCCCAGAAAAATTATACGGTAGAGAAAGCGAAGTATTCTCGTTGCTAGCAGCCTTTGACCGGGTGAGTGCGGGTAGCAGCGAAATGATGCTCGTTTCGGGTTTTTCTGGTATTGGTAAAACCGCTGTAGTCAACGAAGTTCACAAACCTATCGTGCGGCAGCGGGGCTACTTTATTAAAGGCAAATTCGATCAATTCCAACGCAACCTCCCCTTTAGCGCATTTGTCCAAGCTTTTCGCAACTTTATGGGACAATTGCTATCGGAAACAGATGCTAAAGTTGAGCAATGGAAATCGAAGATTTTGGCAGCTTTAGGAGATAGCGCTGGGGCGATAGTTGAAGTCATTCCCGAACTAGAACGTATTATTGGACAGCAACCGCCAGTCGCCGAACTTGCTGGCAGTGCCGCGCAAAATCGCTTTAATTTGTTGTTGGAAAAATTTCTTCAAGTTTTGACAACTAAAGAACATCCTTTAGTGATTTTTTTGGATGATTTGCAGTGGGCAGATTCAGCTTCGTTGAAGTTGATGCAAATGCTGATGAGCGATGTTGATAACCGCTATCTCTTCCTGATTGGAGCATATAGAGATAACGAAGTATTTGCAGCACATCCTTTGATGCTAACGTTAGCAGAAATAAAAAAAAATGGAGCCAAGACGAATACGATTACTTTAGCTCCCCTGCAACAGTCGGATGTTAATTCTTTGATTGCCGATACTCTGGCTTGTTCGACAGAGTTAGCTGCACCTCTGAGAGAATTGGTGTATCAAAAAACGCAAGGTAATCCTTTCTTTGGCACTCAATTTCTCAAGTCATTATATGAAGATGGACTGATTGAGTTTAATTTTGATCTTCGTTATTGGCAGTGCGATATTGCCGCCGTGCGCTCGCTAGCAATCACCGATGATGTAGTTGAGTTTGTGGCGCTTCAGTTGCAAAAGTTGCCAACTCAAACGCAAGAAGTCTTGAAGTTAGCAGCCTGTATTGGCAATCAGTTCGATTTAGGGACATTGGCAATTGTTTATGAAAAATCTCCACTAGAAACCGCATCTGCTTTATGGAAGGCCCTGCAAGAAGGGCTAATTTTACCAATTAGCGAAATTTACAAATTTTATCAAACAGAGGGAAATAGCAAATTAGTAATCGGTAATGGCAAGGAATCCGATCAATTATTAATTACCCATGACCAAGTACCCAAATATAAGTTTTTACACGATCGCATTCAACAAGCTGGCTATTCCCTCATTCCTGACAACCAAAAGCGATCGACTCATTTAAAAATTGGTCAACTGTTATTAAAGAATACGCCAGAAGCCGAACGAGAAGAAAGAATTTTTGATATTGTCAACCACTTGAATGTGGGAGTTGAGCTAATTAGTCAGTCAGCAGAACGGGAGCAATTAGCACAATTGAATCTGGTGGCTGGAAAGAAAGCTAAAGCTTCAACAGCCTACGCTGCTGCTACTGAATATTTGAATGTGGGAAGGGAATTACTGACAACCAATAGCTGGGAGAATCAGTATCAACTCACTTTGGCGCTGCATGAGGAAGCAGCAGAAGCGGCTTATCTGAACGGCGATTTTGACCAGATGCAGAAATTGGCTGATTTAGTGTTGCAACAAGCGATATCGCTACTGGACAAAGTGAAGGTGTACGAAGTTCAGATGCAAGCTTATATGGCTCAGAACAAGCTACAGGAAGCGCTGAATACGGGACTACAAGTTTTAAAACAGTTGGGGGTCGAGTTTCCCTCCGAGCCAAATCCCTCTGATATTGGGCAGGCATTAGGGGAAACCGCGTCAATTTTGAGCGGAACGCGAATTGAGGACTTAATTGAGCTGCCTCAAATGACCGATCCCTATAAATTAGCAGCCATCAGACTTTTATCAAGTATCTTTGCTCCTGCATTCACGGCTACGCCAGAACTGGTGCCTTTGGCGGTGTGCAAACAAATAGATTTATCCGTTCAATATGGTAACGCTTTGGTTTCTCCATTTGCTTATGCCAATTATGGTCTTCTTCTTTGTGGCATTGTGGGAGATATTGATTCAGGTTATCAGTTTGGTCAATTGGCTTTAAGTCTATTGTCCAAGTTAAATGCTCAAGAAATTAAAGCCAAGACAGTCATGATAGTAAATATATTTATCCGACATTGGAAAGAGCATTTGAGAGAATCCTTAGAACCTTTGATGTCAGCCTACTCTATCGGAATGGAGACAGGAGATTTAGAATATGCGAGCTATAGTCTATTCGCGTCTTCCTATTTTGCTTACTTTAGTGGCAAAGAATTAGCTGTCCTTGAAAGAGAGATAGCAAGAAACAAAGATGCTATTCATAAAATTAAGCAAGAAACAGCGCTTAATTATCTAGAAATCTATTGGCAGGTTACCTTAAATCTTCTGGGAAAAAGTGACAATCCCTCTGTTCTAAAGGGTGAAGTCTGGGATGAGCAGGTAAGGTTACCACTGTATCAGCAAGCAAACGACAAAATAGGAGTTGCCTACATATATTGGAACAAAATTTCACTTAGTTACTGGTTTGAAAATTACTCAGAAGCAATTGAGAATATCGCTATAGCCGAAAAGTATTTGGGCACAGTGATATCATTGCCCCTTGTTCCTCTATTCCATTTTTATGATTCTTTAGTACGGCTGGCAGTGTATGGCGATACTACACAATCCGAGCAACAGGCTATTCTCGACAGAGTAGGAGCTAATCAAGAAAAAATGGAAAAATGGGCGCATCATGCCCCCATGAATCATCTGCATAAATTCTATCTAGTAGAGGCAGAACGGCATCGGGTTTTAAACCAAAAAATAGAAGCGCTTGAGATGTACGATAAGGCGATCGCTTTTGCCAAAGAAAACGAGTACATCAACGAAGAAGCACTAGCTCACGAACTCGCAGCTAAATTCTACTTGGAATGGGGGAAAGAAAAACTGGCAAAACCCTATTTAATTGATGCTTACTATGCCTATGCAAAGTGGGGAGCCAAAGCAAAGATTGACCATCTAGAACAGCGCTATCCCCAATTGCTGGCTCCTATCCTGCAACAGGAGCGAAGTCGCCAGTATCCGAGCGAAACAATTCATACCTCCAGCAATAGTGAATCATCCCTATCTCAGATCAATAAAACACTTGTCGGTAGCACCAGCAGTTGGGGCTTAGTAGATTTGCCGACAGTTATCAAAGCTTCTCAAGCTCTATCTAGCGAAATTCAACTAGATCAATTGCTCACTACCCTCATGCAAGTGGTGGTGAAGAATGCCGGAGCACAAACCGGAGCATTAATTTTGAATGAAGAGGGAAACTGGAGGATAAACGTCCACTGCACAAACCGTCAAGACTGCCTTCTGCAATCAATTCCGGTTGAGGAGACAGAAGTAATTCCTCTAACCATAATCAACTACGTCAAACGTACAAAAGAAACCCTGATTTTTGATGATGCTAGCAATCAACCAAGATTTGCATCTGACCCCTACATAATCCAACACCAACCTCAGAGCCTGCTTTGCACTCCGATCAGCGAGCGAGGGAAAATGATCGGGATTTTATATTTGGAAAATAATTTAGCAACAGGGGTATTCACGGGCGATCGCGTCGCCATTCTCAACATCCTGTGCTCGCAAGCTGCAATTTCCTTACAGAACGCCCGACTGTATCAGCAATCCCAGGATTATGCCCAAAAACTAGAGCTTTATCTCAACGATCTCAAACAGATGCAACTGCAACTGGTACAGAATGAGAAAATGTCTGCTGTGGGAAATTTAGTCGCAGGGGTAGCCCACGAAATTAACAATCCCGTAGGCTTTATCGCCGGCAACTTGCAGCCGGCTCAAGAATACGTGGGGGATTTATTGAACTTGATTGATTTGTATCAAGAAAAATTTCCCGACCCGGGAGTGGAAATTGAAGCAGAAATTGAGGAGATGGACTTGGAGTATTTGCGAGAAGATTTGCCCAAATTGATTGGCTCGATGCAGGAGGGAGTCGATCGCATCCGCAATATCAGTACGAGTTTGAGAACGTTTTCGAGGGCCGATAGCGATCGACCAGTTTCTTTCAATATTCACGACGGACTCGAAAGCACTCTGCTAATTCTCAAGCACCGTTTAAAAGCCAGCGAGTTCCGCCCTGCCATTGAAGTTGTGAAAGAGTATGGTAACTTGCCCCTAGTAAAATGCTTTCCCGGACAGTTAAACCAGGTATTTATGAATGTGCTGGCTAATGCGATTGACGCTCTGGAGGAGTCCAATAAGGGGCGGAGTTTTACTGAAATTAAAGCCCTACCTAATCGAATCACGGTTCAGACTGCTTTGAGCGAAGACAACAATCAGGTTTTGATTCGCATTAAGGATAATGGAGTGGGGATGTCGCACGAAGTCAAGGAAAACATCTTTAACCACTTATTCACCACCAAGTGTGTGGGTCAAGGAACTGGATTAGGATTGTCTATAGCCCACCAAATTGTTGTGGAAAAACATGGAGGTACATTAGTGGTGAATTCTTGCCTCGGTCAGGGTTCGGAGTTTGTGATTTCTATTCCGGTGTGAGCAGTTGGTAGCAGGTCTTTAGAGCAATTAGCGCAATTAGCGCCGCCTTGCAATTACAAGCCCTGTTATTAGAAGAAAGAGGAAACGGGGAATGGGTAACGAGCAACAGGCTAGAGTTTTTCGTGCTAGGAACTGGCGACTACGGACTAGGGAAACAAAGAATCTAGGCTAAGTTTCCCATCCTCCGCCTGCATCTTATTAGTGATTGAGACAGCGGTTTGCAACGGCCTGCTTTACAAATAGTCTTCCCTTTTTTGTGACCGGTTTCGTGTTAAGAGTTCTCTTGAGATTCTAAGCCTTTACCTTACCGAAATGAAAGTCGCTATCATGCTACTGAGATGGTGGACTTAAATTTCATAATATGAGCAGGTGCGCGCACCCTAGGTTAATAAGGTGCGCGTTTGACGCTGAGATGTACGGAGAGGGTGGGATTTGAACCCACGTTAAAGTTGCCTGTGAACAAACCTGACGGTCAACTGAGTACAGTTAGACCGCAGGCTTCTTTTTCCTTTTTTTTCTCATGCTTTTTA
>NZ_JAUBTR010000060.1:0-44463 GCF_036705045.1 Microcoleus sp. BR0-C5 | reverse complement strand
ACTGGTTCGCGGATGCCGTCGATGTCCACTGGTGGGGCTGCGATGAAGGCGATGATGTAGCAGATGGTGGCGCTGAGTAAGGTAGGAATCATCAAGACTCCGAACCAACCGATGTAAATCCGGTTGTCGGTGCTTGTGACCCACTCACAAAAGCGTTCCCAGACGTTGGCGCTTTCGCGCTGCTGTAAGGTTGTTGTCATTTGTTTATGATTGCTTTATTTGGTTTTCAATGTTCGTGACGGCTTTGTGTTCCGCCATGTAAATAAACATAAACCTTTTATTTCAGTTTGTAAAGGCCTTTTAAGCACAGTTTTTCTTATAGGTGTCATAAAATATGCTTGTTAAAAGCCAGAAGGCTTGCTGTATAGGGAGTTGAAAAGCAGAATGCGGAATTTGTGGACGATCGCCCACAAATGAACAATACTCATAATCTACCTGGGCAACGAGATTCCGGACTTGCGTCAGTGTTAAGATAGATGAAGGGTTGCGATCGCCAACCCCAAAACTCGCACTGCACAGATATATGTTGTTGCGTAAGTCCGATCGATAAAAATCCCAAGGAATGTCCCGCACCGTCACCTACAGCCCTGCTTATACCCTGGTTCCCACTTACGAGTGTTTTAACCGCTGCACCTATTGCAATTTTCGGGCAGAACCGCTGCAAAGTCCTTGGCTGACACTCGCAGAAGCCGAGAAACAGCTCAACTTGCTGCAAACTCAAGGTGTAATTGAAATTCTCATCCTCAGCGGCGAGGTACATCCCCAGAGTCAACGGCGAAAAGCTTGGTTGCAGCGGATTTACGATTTGTGCGAACTGGCACTTGCTCTGGGATTTTTGCCCCATACTAATGTGGGGCCGCTCAGCTTGGAGGAGATGGCACAGTTAAAAGAGGTGAATGTATCGATGGGGCTGATGGTAGAACAGCTTGCCCCACATTTGTTACAAACTGTTCATCGGCACGCACCGAGTAAAGTGCCGGCGTTGCGGCTGCAACAGTTAGAATGGGCTGGGGAATTAAAGATTCCGTTTACAACTGGTTTGCTGCTGGGAATTGGGGAAAGTGAGGCAGATTGGATTGAGACATTAGAGGCGATCGCCCGCATTCATTCGCGTTACAATCACATTCAAGAAGTTATCCTCCAGCCACACAGTCCGGGAAATCAGCAAAGTTGGGACGGTGAAGTTTTTGATGCTACAAAAATGCCCGAAGTAATTGCGATCGCCCGCAGCATTTTACCTGATGAAATCAGGCTGCAAATTCCGCCGAATTTAGTTGCACAGCCCGACATATTACTTGCTTGTTTAGAAGCAGGTGCTAGAGATTTAGGAGGAATCGGGCCGCGGGATGAAGTTAATCCCGATTATCCTCATCTGCAACACCTAACTTTAACAGAAATTTTAGCAGCAGCGGGATGGCAACTCGTGCAGCGTTTGCCTGTTTATCCTCAGTACGATAAGTGGCTACCGCAGACATTGCAAACTGCTGTTAAACAATGGAGAGTTAGTCATTAGAAATTCTTATTTCTTAGTCCGCGCAGGCGGACTTCGTTTGACAAGAAGCGGTTTCAACCGCCGAGTGATAAAAATAAACTATTGAGATGTTAAATCAAAGAACCGCCACCATCAATCCAGACTTCAGTACCTGTGATGAAGCTGGAGGAATGTGATACCAGAAATAACACTAATTGGGCGACTTCTTCGCTAGAACCTGCCGTATTATCCGTCAAAGGAATCATGTCTTGAATGGAATCAGGCGCGACTGGAATGCGATCGAGATGGCGCTTAACTGTGCTTTCCTCAATGGCAGTCAGCACCCCGCCCGGACAGATCACATTGACTCGGATTTGGCAGGCTGCGAGTTCTAGCGCCAGCATTTTTGCAAAGGCTACTTGGGCCGCTTTTGAACAAGCGTAGGCCGTGGCACCAACTTTCCTGAAGCTTCTGGTACCATTAATCGATGATGTAATTACAATTGAACCTCCTTGTTTTTTCAGATGAGGAACAGCATACTTAACAGCCAAAAATGTTCCTCTGAGGTTGGTGTTAATTGTCCGATCCCACTCATCGGGTTCTATCTCCTCTATCGGCGACCATACACCATTAATACCCGCATTTGCAAACACAATATCAATTCTTTGATATTCGTCAAAAATTGTTTGAAACGCTTTTTGCATTTGCCCAGAATCTCCAACATCTGCGGCAATAGCCAGCCCGCAGCCTCCTTCATTGACCAACTGGCGGACGGTTTCTTGCCCCGTTTCCAAAATGTGATCGATAATAGCAACTTTTGCGCCTTCCTTGGCCATTAAAATTGCTGCTGCATGACCAATTCCCGACCCACCGCCGGTAATAACTGCAACTTTTTCTGAAAGTTTCATATTTTTTTAGATAAATATTTTTTTTGGCGATCGCATAGTATAAAAATAATACTAGAGAGAGGACTTGAGTCCTCACTACAAACAACTTTCCGTCATCAAAATCATGAAAGTAAAAAGTGGTTTAATTTACTAATTATAGCGGTAAGGTGTGCAGTGCACACCCTACTTTAGGCAGAGGAGTACCTCAATTTTAATGCTGTTCTTACGGCTGTGGCACCCAGACCGAAACAGAACCGGCGTTACACCGAAAATCAGCCCAACCATCATCATTAGTTGTGATTGGTTCTTGGATGTGTTCGGTGATGTCAATATAAGTTCGATTCGGTTGTCCGACTTCCATAAACTTGGTGCCATCGCCTCCGTTACTGAGTACCACAGCCATGCCGCCCGGATGTTCTTCATCTCCAAGTCGCGTCCAGCCAATAGTGTTGGCGTGGTCGAAGTAATCGTACTGATTGCCGTAGGAATAGGTTTGGCGCGCTAACAAGAATTTATCGAGAATAAACTGATGTTTGTCTAACCAAATCTCGTATTCGTTGCCATCGTTTGCTGTATCCTTATAGTTAGCGCCGTAATAGTCCGGGTAAAAAATGCACGGATATCCTTCGCGCCGCAGCAGAATTAAAGCGTAGGCAAGGGGTTTAAACCAAGCCTCGACAACTGATTCTAGGGATTGTAATGGTTGAGAATCATGGTTGTCAACCAAGGTAACGGCGAGGGCTGGTTGCTGTTGGACGAGGGTGTTATCAAAAATTGTTCGTAAGTCGTAGTTATTGCCGGCTTTGCTAGCAGCGTAGAAGTTGTAGTGGAGGGGGGCGTCAAATAAGGAGACTTTACCGTCCGTTGCTTGGATGAAGTAGTGCAAAGCTTCCACTTCGTAAGACCAATATTCGCCGACTGCAAATAAGTCGCGTTTGACATAGTTACGAACGTGTTCCAACCATTCTTGGAAAAATTCTGCTTTAACGTGTTTGACGGCATCGAAGCGAAAGCCGTCAACGTTTGTTGTATCGACATACCACTCACCCCAGTATTTTAACTCCCCGCTGACTTCTGGGTTGTCCATATCTAAATCGCAACCCATCAGGTAGTCAAAATTACCTTTTTCTAAGTCTACTCCTTGATCAAATTCTTTGCCTTTTAGCAGGTAAACGGCATGGGTTTCTGTGTTGTAAACGTTGTAATCAATGGCGTCAAAATGCCACCAATGCCACTCCAGACTAGAATATTTTTTGTCGCGTCCGGGGAAGGTAAAATGCGTCCAAGCTTTGATTTTTTGATATTCGCCTACGGTGTCATTCCGGTTGTCGGGATGGAAGGGTGTTGCTTCGGCTTCTTCTTCGGCATCTGCACCTAATTTGTGGTTGAAGACAACATCAGCATAAATCCGAATTCCAGCATCTTGTGCAGCTTTAATCGCGGCCAAATACTCATCTTTTGTGCCGTATTTCGTGCGTACCGACCCTTTTTGGTCGAACTCGCCTAAATCGAATAAGTCGTAGACGCCGTAACCCACATCCATACCGCCGCCCGTTCCTTTATAGGCTGGCGGCAACCACAGCGATGTAACGCCTATTTTG
Source organism: Microcoleus sp. BR0-C5 (assembly GCF_036705045.1). NCBI lineage: Bacteria > Bacillati > Cyanobacteriota > Cyanophyceae > Oscillatoriales > Microcoleaceae > Microcoleus > Microcoleus sp. BR0-C5. The sequence goes on along the minus strand of NZ_JAUBTR010000060.1, from coordinate 40,504 downwards.
GCTAAATCTTTTGCAGATTTCGCTAGCTGATTCCACAGGCTGCCGTCGTCGGGGCTGTACCAGTGGAAATACTGCATCATGACGCCATTGAGTTCAGACATATATTTAGTTTTTGCTATTTTGTAATGTTGCCAGATAGATTTTTGTTCGTAGCTTGCTAGTTTACGTAGGTCTGCTATCTATCGTTAATAAATATCATAATAGATGGGGCTGCTAAAAACAATCTATCTGTTGATGTATTGACAACAAAATGTAAATTTGATAGTAATTGTTTTAGACCTACTAAAAAATATTAAGTTAGTGGCGATTTTGCAGCAACTCGCTCAACTCTGGTGTTCCAAGTACCGTCGATCGCCAATTCAAGCAATCTAAATCCCGGCGGGATTTTGTCAACTATAATCGGATGGCTTTTGGGTAAAAGTTGGAGGCAGGTGCTGGGTGTCCCCAAGTAGGTAACGGAGCCCCGCTGTTGTTGAAATTCTTGGTGAATGTGGCCACAAAGAACGATTTTAATTTGAGGGTATCGATCGACAATTGCGAAAAATTCATCGGCATTGTGCAGCATCATTCCATCCATTATTTCAGAGTCGATCGGCAAAGGATGATGGTGCAAGGCAATCATAACAGGTCGATCGCCCGTTTGTTGCAGTTGAGAGTCGAGCCAATGCAAGCTTTCTGGGGAAAGCCGCCCGCCGTCGCATCCCGCTTCCACACTCGAAAGTAATAGAAATTGCCAATTTCCTAGCATCCATGATTTTTCTGGGGAAAGGGGCGACAGATTTAAGATTTCTGCCATGACTGGGATGTTGTCGTGGTTCCCAGGTATCCAGTAGGCGGGAATTCCGAGGGGGGCGATGAGGGAGACTAGGCGCTGGTAGGATTCGGGTGTTTCGTCTTGGGATAAGTCGCCTGTGAGTAGGAGTAAGTCGGGCGGCGGCTGTATCTGTTGCAAGCGATCGAGAACTGCTTGGAGGGTGCGGGTTGTTGAGAGGCCTTTCCATTCTCGATCGATCTCTGCAAACAAGTGAGTGTCGGTGATTTGGGCGACGAGTAGGGGAGAAACTGGTGTCATGGCTGGTGTTGCGGGCGATCGATGTAGTTCTAGAATAGCCTCGGATGGGTTTTGGAGGTGTGGGAAAAAAGGGCGATTCCCTACGGGATAGCTGCGCTTCACGAAATTTTTGACAGGTATGTTAAAATTTTCGAGATTTGGTGTACTATAAGAAAACGTCAAATTTCAGACGTGACGGCGGCATAGCCAAGTGGTAAGGCAGAGGTCTGCAAAACCTCCACCCCCAGTTCAAATCTGGGTGCCGCCTTTTTTAATTTCTGTTAGATGTGGCTAAAATGCCGTTTGGGCGATCGAGAAGGTTAACAGGATATAGCGAGAGTGCTCAACTCCACTGCGAAAATCTTCTTGAGTTCTAGCTTTATAACAGCAAACAAAGATGAGCCAAGAATCTGAGTCTAAAACCAGAAAACAGAGAATTAATACTAAGCTGAAGTCGCTCAATTGGCAGATTGTCAAATATCGAAATGGGTTGGATACTTCCGCGCTGCAATTCCATGCAGTTGAGGAATATCCTACAGCCAAGGGCCCGGCTGATTATGCCTTGTTTGTCAAAGGACGGCTTTTGGGTGTTGTTGAAGCCAAAAAAGTAGCGGTTGGCGCACAAAATGTATTGGAACAAGCAAAGCGCTACTCGCGGGGGGTGTTTAATGGAATTGGGAATTGGCGAGGCTACCGAGTGCCTTTTCTCTACTCTACGAATGGCGAAAATATTTATTTTCTGGATGTTAGAGGCGAACTGAATATCTTTCGGGAAATTGCCAGTTTTCATACAGCGGATGCCTTAACGGAAATGTTTGAGCATGACCAAGCTGCCAGCTATACTCGGTTGCAGAATAGTCCGATTAAGCAAATTGAGAGGCTTCGCCCCTACCAGGAAAATGCGATCGCGGCCACAGAATCAGCGATCGTCAAAGGCAAACGAGCGATGCTGGTGGCTATGGCAACGGGAACTGGCAAAACCTTTCTCACAGTTGCTCAAATTTATCGGTTGCTAGAGGCGAAGGTAGCCAAGCGGATTCTGTTTTTAGTCGATCGCAGGGCATTAGCAGCACAGGCGGTGAGGACGTTTGCTTCGTTCAATACGCCGAGGGGAAATAAATTTAATCAAGAATATGAGGTCTATAGTCAGCGATTTCAGAAAGAGGATTTTGGCGAGGACGAACAGTTTGACCCCCAAGTTTTGCCAAGTTCCTATCTAACAACACCCCAAGCTAGTCATACCTTTGTTTATGTTTCTACTATCCAAAGGATGAGTATTAATTTGTTTGGAAAAGGCAGCGTTGATGTCGGAACCGATGGTGATATTGATGACGAAAGCGATGCCGAAAAATTCGATATTCCCCTTCATGCTTTTGATTTAATTATTGCCGATGAGTGCCATCGGGGATATACCACTAAAGAGACAAGTGTTTGGCGCAATACTCTCGACTATTTTGATGGGCTCAAGATTGGCTTGACGGCGACTCCGGCGGTGAATACTCTATCCTTATTTAAAGAGGTAGTTTATCGTTATACCACTGAAGAGGCGATCGCAGATGGTTGGTTGGTCGATTATGAGCCAGTTTATATTTATTCAGATATTCGGATCAATGGCGCTTTTTTGCAAGAAGGCGAAGAAGTTGGCGTAATTGATACGGAGACAGGAGAGGAGATTTACGACGAGTTAGAAGATGAGCGGGAGTTTTCGACTGCGGATATTGAACGCAAAATAACTGTCCCCGATAGCAACCGCAAAATCATCGAACAAATTGCCGAATATGCCGAGAAACATCAGGAAGAAACCGGGCGTTTTCCCAGAATTCTGATTTTTGCGGTGAATGATTTGCCTCATCGCTCCCATGCCGATCAAATTGTCGGTATCTGCAAGGAAGTGTTTGGGCGGGGTGATGATTTTGTGCAGAAAATTACAGGTAGTCCTAGTGTAGATCGACCGCTGCAAAAGATTCGGGAGTTTCGCAATCGTCCTCAACCAAAAGTAGCGGTGACTGTGGATATGCTGACTACGGGGGTAGATATTCCCAGTCTAGAATTTATCGTGTTTATGCGTCCGGTGAAATCTCGGATTCTCTGGGTGCAGATGTTAGGTAGGGGGACTCGTCTTTGCGATGAAATTAACAAAACTCACTTTAAGATATTTGATTGTTTTGGGGGTTCTTTAATTGAATATTTTGCTAATACAACTGATTTAAAGATCGACCCACCTGCTAAAGATCCTGTACCAGTTGGGCAGGTTATTCAGAAAATTTATCAAAATATCGATCGAGATTATCATCTTAAATCTTTGGTGAAGCGGTTGCACCGGATTGACAGGGGGATGAATCACGAAGCCAGGGCGCGGTTTGCTGATTATATCCCCGATGGCGATATGGGTAGGTTTGCGGGGGAATTGACAGAAAGGATTGAGCGGGATTTTACGAATACGCTGAATTTGCTGCAAGATGCCGGCTTCCAAGATTTGTTGGAAAACTACCCTAGGGCTAAACAGACTTTTATCATCGCTTACCAGCAGGAAGATACTGTCTCCTCTGAGGTGATGATTAAGGGGCAAAAAGCCGAGGATTATTTAGATAGTTTTTGCCGCTTTGTACGAGACAATCCCGAGCAGATAGAGGCGATCGCCATTTTACTCCAACGCCCGCGAGATTGGAAGACTGCGGCACTCAACGAACTTCGGGAAAAGTTGGGACAAAATCAGTTTCGAGAAGCGGAACTGCAAAGGGCGACTCAGTTGGTGCATAATAAGGCTCTGGCTGATATTATCTCGATCGTCAAACGTGCTGCCCGTGCTGATGAGCCAATTTATACGGCCGTGGAGCGCATCGAAAGAGCGATCGCATCTGTGATGGTTGGTAAGTCGTTTAACGAGGAGCAGCTAAAATGGCTTGGTTACATCCAAGAGCATTTAGTGCAGAATCTCACTATTGAGATGGATGATTTTGAGTATGCGCCGATTTTTGAACGAGTCGGCGGTAAGGGTAAGGCGAAAAAAGTCTTTTCAGGTGGACTAGAAGCGCTGATTGATGAGATTAATGCTGCAATTGCAGCTTAGCTGCTGTGTCATCCTGAGCCAAGCGAAGGATCTCGGAGATTCTTCACTGCGCTACGCTGCGTTCAGAATGACAATTAGTTGATTTGTCATCCTGAGCGAAGCGAAGGATCTCGGAGATACTGAGGGTAGCGAAGCATTTCCCAAATAACCTTTTTACTATGAATACAAGACAATATTACGTGTACATAATGACAAATAAATCGCGAACTCTTTACACGGGTGTTACAAATGATCTGCAACGTAGGGTATACGAACACAAACATAAACTTGTACCGGGATTTACGTCTAAGTACAATATAAATAAGCTGATTTATTTGGAAGAAACTTCACAGGTAACGGATGCGATCGCTCGTGAGAAACAAATAAAAGGCTGGACAAGAGCAAAGAAGATTGCTTTAATAGATTCACAAAATCCAGAGTGGCGCGATCTAAGTGCTGAATGGTTTGGGGAATGACAATGAGGCTGTCATGCTGAGCGTAGCATCTCGAAGATTCTTCACTACGTTCAGAATGACAATTATTTGATTTGTCATGCTGAGGCAACGAAGCATCTCGGAGATTCTTCACTGAGTTCAGAATGACAATGGGGCTGTCATGCTGAGGCAACGAAGCATCTCGGAGTTTCTTCAGTGCGTTCAGAATGACAAGGAGGCTGTCACAATGACACTTAGGCTGTCACAATGACAATCAGGCTTTAGCCGAGCGAAGTATCTCAGAATCACATCTTGAAGCACAGCAATTATGTCTGACGTTGTAAACAAACTCTGGGGCTTTTGCCACACTCTGCGCCATGACGGGATCGATTATGGCGACTACATTGAGCAATTAACTTATCTGCTGTTTCTGAAAATGGCTGATGAAAGGGGTGTTGATGTTCCATTGGGGTGTGAGTGGGAGAGTTTAAAAAAACGATCGGGCACTGATTTAACAGATCATTATCTGGATGTACTTCGCTCACTTCGCGAATCTCCGGGCTTGCTGGGTGATATTTTTGCTCAGTCGATGCCTCGTTTCAATAATCCCGTCAATCTCAAGCGGATCATCGCGATGATTGATGAGGAAGACTGGACAGAAATGGGTGTGGATGTCAAGGCGGCGGCGTTTGAAGGGTTGTTGGAAAAAGCGGCTAGTGAAGGCAAGAAGGGTGCAGGGCAATATTTTACACCCAGGGTGCTGATTAAATCGATCGTCCAAGTGATGAAGCCGAATCCTTTGAGTAGCCCTAATTTTAAGATTTGCGATCCAGCTTGCGGCACCGGGGGTTTTTTGGTAAGTGCTTATCAGTGGTTATTAGACATCACTGGCGGCGCATTCGATCGCCAAGATATCAAGCGGATTAAAACTAAAACTTATTATGGCGAAGATTTAGTCCCGCGCCCTCGCAGACTGGCGCTGATGAATCTGTTTTTGCAAGGGCTGGAACCGACGATTTATCTGGGGGATGCGATTTATGAGGCTGATTCGGGCGATCGCTATGACTGCATTTTAACTAATCCGCCGTTTGGCACGAGGGGCGCGAATCAAGCACCGGATCGGGATGATTTTACTATTGAGACGAGTAACAAGCAATTAAATTTTGTGCAGCACGTGATGAGTATCCTCAAGCCTGGGGGAAGGGCGGCGCTGGTTTTGCCGGATAATTGCTTGTTTGAGGATAAGGCGGGGGAAGTGTTCAAAATCTTGATGCAAGATTGCAATTTACACACGGTTTTGAGGTTGCCTAGAGGCACGTTTACTCCTTATTCTCAAGGGGTAAAGGCAAATGTGGTGTTTTTACAGAAGGGTTTACCTACGGAAAATGTCTGGATTTTTGATGCTCGTTCTAATGTGCCTGGTGTGACTAAAAAGGATCGTCCGTTAACGTCTTTGCATTTTGCGGAGTTTGAGCAATGTTACGGGGATGATCCAAATGGGCAGAGTATCAGAACTGATTTAGGGCTTGAGGGACGGTTTAGAAAGTTCTCGATTAGTGAGGTTAAGCAGCGGGATTATAAGCTTGATATTACTTGGCTGAAAGATGAAAGTTTGGAGGATGGGGACAGTTTACCTGAGCCGCAATTTTTGGCGAGTGAGGCGATTACTGAGTTAGAAGCGGTGGTTGATGATTTAAAAGATATTCTTCAGTTGATTGAGGTTACTGAGGATGAGTAATATGCCGATAAATATAGATACTAGGAACTTACCATCAGGGTGGATTCAGGTAAAATTACCTGTTGTTGCTGACCTCGTAATGGGTCAATCACCTCCCTCATCAACCTACAACCGTCAAGGAAACGGCTTACCTTTTTTTCAAGGAAAAACAGAGTTTGGAAAAGTTTTCCCCTCTCCAGTTAAATACTGTAGTATTCCAAATAAAGTTGCTGAATGTAATGATATTTTAATTTCAGTACGCGCTCCGGTTGGTCCTACTAATCTTTGTAAGGAGCGTTCAGCTATTGGAAGGGGTCTAGCGGCTATTCGCCCATCGGGTAATATTCCATCGCTTTATCTTTTGTTTTATTTGCGAAGTATTGAAGAATGGTTATCTAAACAAGGTACTGGCTCAACATTTACAGCAATTAGTAAATCAGATATTGAAGATATAAATATACTTATTCCACCCCTCAACGAACAACGCCGCATTGTTGCCAAGCTGGAAAAACTACTAGCTAAAGTCGATACCTGCAAAGAGCGACTAGACAAAATCCCCGGCATCCTCAAGCGTTTCCGTCAATCCGTCCTGTCTGCTGCTTGTTCCGGTCGCCTCACCGCCGATTGGCGAGAAAATAATCCTGATGTAGAGCCGGCTGAGGAACTTTTAAAACGGATTCAGGAAAAGCGCCTCTCAAATAGTAAACATCCCTTACTACCATCTACAGAATCCTTATCAGAGATGCCTAAAAACTGGTGTTCAGTAACACTAGATCAATTGAGTATTCTGGTAACGAGTGGCTCGCGTGGATGGGCGCAATATTATGCAGAGAAGGGAGCTATCTTTATTCGCGCACAAGATATTAATACTGACCATTTAAAACTTGAAGAAGTGGCTTATGTGAATCTTCCAGAAGATGTTGAAGGTACTAGATCGAGAGTAAAGTTGGGTGATTTATTAATTACAGCTACAGGAGCTAATGTTGCGAAAACAGCATTAGTTGATAGGGAATTACCAGAAGCTTATGTAAGTCAGCACGTTGCTTTAGTTAGGTTAGTAAGTCTTGAATACTGTCAATTTATTTATCTGTGGGTTATCAGTTACTCTCATGGGCGTTCCCAACTTTTGGATTCTGCTTATGGCGCTGGAAAACCAGGACTTAATTTAGATAATATTCGGGAATTAGTAATTGCTTTGCCTCCTCTTCCCGAACAACAAGAAATCGTCAACCGCGTCCAAACCCTCTTCAAAACCGCTGACCAAATCGAACAACGCTACCAAAAAGCCAGAACCTACATTGACCAACTAACCCAATCCATCCTCGCCAAAGCCTTCCGGGGTGAACTGGTTCCCCAAGACCCCAACGACGAGCCAGCATCCGTGTTATTAGAACGGATTCGCGCCGAAAGGGAAAACAGAGAAAACGTTGCCAAAACTGCTAAAAAGCCTGCGGCTAACAAAAAACAACGCAGCAAGAAAGCGCAACCGCAATTAGAACCAACACCGCAATTAGAACCAACACCGCAATTAGAACCAATTCAGCTAGAATTGCCGCTGTTTGACTAGACATTTCCAACAAATAATCTCAACTTATCATCCTGACAGCCCCTGTTGTCATCCTGACAGCCCCTGTTGTCATCCTGACAGCCTCTGTTGTCATCCTGAGCGTAGCGAAGGATCTCCGAGATTCTTCGCTACGCTCAGAATGACAAACTATGGCTACGCTCAGAATGACAAACGATGGCTACGCTCAGAATGATAGATGTCTATTGACTACGATCGCAAATCGTCGATTTATCATCCTGACAGCCCCTCTTGTCATCCTGAGCGTAGCGAAGGATCTCGGAGATTCTTCGCTACGCTCAGAATGACAAACGATGGCTACGCTCAGAATGATAGATGTCTATTGACTACGATCGCAAATCCTCGATCAGTTTTTCTATAGCCATACTTTTTGTGTTTTCATCCGCTAGAGAATTAAACACTTTCTGCAAAAGTTCTATAGACGCATTTTTAATAAACCAATCTTCACCCGGATTATCCCCAAGATTAAAAAAATACTTTAAACGTTCCTCTATAGCTTCCTTATCTGCTTTATCCAGTTGTCCAACTCGCTTAAGCCAATCCCCTTGCGAATCTTTAAAACAGTTAGCATCAACAGTACATATCTGATGCACTAGAGCGAAGGAATTATAAGAAAGACCATTTGTGCTTGTAGAATTAATCGGATATACAGTTGGCAAACCTTTATAGGTTTCTTGTGAAGTCAACGGAATCAGCGTCAAAGTTTGGATGTATTTAGAGTCATCTTGAAATTGGTCATTTGTCCAAACGATATAAGGATGCTCTCCCCGAAAAACCCGACTCGAATTCATTACCTGAGTGCAAGAAATTGTCTTGCACTCAATCTCCCCTGGTTGATTTATCTCATAAATATGATGATGACCGAGTTTGCAACGAAGAGATACTCTATAGGGATTGATAAAATAAATCCAACCTTGACGCGGTTTTTGTCCAGCCACTCGCTCACCCCAATTCACTCATTAACTTTTCTCTTTCTTTGTACAGATTAAGTCTCACCTGTTCCTCTGGTTCGTGGCTATATTTAACCTCAAGCATGGGAGCAGTGCTATAGACATATTCTAGTAACTGATTCAGTTTATCCTCTCCTGCACCCGCCCATTCTCTCCTGATGTTGTCAAGCATGAGCTTCAGACCTAAAGGTAACTTTAAATCATCCACATTACCAGCTCCCTCACCAAGTCTGATGAATATACTCTCTCCCTGAGATTCTTGAACAATCTCTTTACCATTCATTTGATTTAAAACAGCCTCTATGCCTTCATTCCAAGGCCCATAGTAATAATAACGCCAATCTAAATCAGTAAGCTGCTTGTCTGTCCATTTGACCGCATAAAGATCGGCCAAATACAAAAACTTGATTAACTGCGTTTTTGTAATATAGCCTTTGGTTGCGTAAACAAAGTATTTGATCAGGTTTTCTAGCATGGCTTTCCTTCTTTTTATTTCAAAAAGCTCCCTAATTAATCTTATAACTTGTTCGCTCAATTTAACTTGAGTCTATTATATCATCCAAAGCAAAGCTTGACTATTAAAGCAGATAAAAAATAGCTAAGGGTAACAAATAGAGTGTGTGCGTCCAGGACTATACTCTTCAAAAGTTTAATTGCAGTCTAAGAAATATTTAGCGGGATTGCCGCTCGCTTTAATATTTGTTGAACAACTCCATAATAGTTAGGATTTTCTAACCCTTCTAATTCATGTTCGATATCTTCCCAATCCCCTAGCTTGCTTTTCCACTTACCATCCTCTTCTTGTCGGGCTGCGTGCTGTGGCTGGCCGTTATAGGTGTATATTACTATTTTTTGAAACCCCGGTTCAAGGTCACGATTCTCGCAAGGTTCATATCCAATAGTTTGATAAGCTTGGATAAAAGCTTCCAGCGTTAACTCTCTTAAAACACCATCCGGCCAGTACCCATCTGGGTCTACCGGGTCCCATCTGCATTCCTCTTCTCCAGCAGCAAAAGCAAAACAATTATAATCTACTGTTTCTTCACTTGTTACTTGATATTCAGTAAGCTCTAAGTTAGGAAATCTCAATATTTTTCGGTACTCTAGCTTACCACTCATAACCGTGTTCTTTTCCCCATTGTATCCACGCTTGGGCCATTTGCTTCATCCGGCCGCGCTGTTCGGGTTTTACCGGATTGTCACCAGTAATTGCCCTCAACGCCCAAAACCAATGGTCTGGCTTTTGTTCGAGGTCACGCAAAATCAAGGGGATAACTGGCTGTCCCATGCCGATAATTCTCTGATAAGCCTGGTGCATTGATTTCTGTGTAACTAATGATAGCATCCCCGTCTCGATACGCCATTCTTCGGCGAACTTCTTAAACTCTGCTTCTAGTTCTACCTTGCTTTTAATCGGGAAGTCATCAGCAGGAATTCCTGAAGGCAACAAATATACTTTTAAAAAATTTTTGGCTTTTGATGCCGATTCTAAAAAGCTATTCGGCATCAACAAGTCCTTAAGCTTTTGACAAAATCGCTTTTTTTCTTCTGTTGATAAGTTAGAGACTTCTTCAAATTCATCAACAGCCGCAATAAGCTCATCTGCTAGTTCTTCCACTGTCCAAGCATAAGTTTTCTTTAAAGCGTATATAGGAATAATACTCTCTAGTATATTGACTAAATCATCATGGTTCGTGTTTTCTACCTCTGACTCTACGTTTCTGACTAAATCATCAAGAGGCAACGCAGGGACTGTTTTTCTCAACGCAGTCAAAATAGCCTCAAACACTGAGTTGTCCAAGGCTATAATTTTTTCGATGCCGGATTGATATTGGGGATGTATTTTTAAAGAAGGCATATTAGTTTTCTTGTCTTTCCTAAGAGAAGTTGAATTAAGACTAATTGGCTTACTTATACGTTCATTATAACACCATTTTGAGCATAAATGTGTAGGGACACGGCAGTGCCGTGTCCCTACCCAATAGCTCTACTTCTTACCCAAATCCTCACATTTTGCTGATAATTCTTTGCAGGATTTCCACGCCTGATACTGCTTGCCAGCCAAACAGCCCCAACAGCACAATATTCAGAAAGATGTGAGTGTTTCTCGCCAAATCATTGCCTTTTTGCATCAAAGGAGTCAGCGAGGCTGCGATCGCAATTATTGCCGTCATTCCCAACCCTGCTAGCAAGTGGGGCCCCACAAATAGCTTGCCGTTGTTGATGTAGGTGACTGCCATTCCGCCCACTGCACCCGTTACCATCAACGCTAGCAGCAAAGAACCCATCTGGTGGTGCTTGATGTTGAATTTTCCCTTAATTAACTCTTTTTTGACTTCGCCTTCTGCGCTTCTGGTACGTCGGATTTGCAGGCCGAGATACAAAGCATAAAATGAGATAGCCAGCAATACCCACATTAAAACTGGGTGGAAGAATTGGCTCCAAACTTTCACTGACTGAGGAATTTCGAGATTCATAGTGTTCTGAGGATTAGCAAACATACTTCATAAAACTTAGCATACCAGTCAGGCCGTCTCATGTGATGGTAAAAATATACGGTATGAGAGACTATTATGCCTGCCACTAAACAAGACGCTGTATTGATTCAAGCCGCCAAGACTGGCAACATTATTCACGTCCAAGCTTTACTCGCTAAGAATGTTAACGCTAACGCCAAAGACTCTGAGGGGACGACGGCTTTGATGTTTGCTGCCCAAAAGGGCTATACAGAAATCGTGCGTATTCTACTAAACAATGACGCTAATGTCAACCAGGTGAGCAGGCGTTTTGGGCTGACGGCTTTGATGCTGGCGGCGGCTCACAAACAGGCTGACTCTGTGCGGCTGTTGCTGGCTGCTGGCGCTGATGTTAATGCTAAAAATGATGATGGTAGTACAGCTTTGATGGCGGCTTCTCTCAAAGGAGATATCAATGTTGTGCGGATGTTACTTGATGGTAATGCTGATGTAAATGTCCGAGATAAAGATGGGGATTCTGCTCTGAAAATAGCTGCTTTATCGGGTCACGAAGCGGTTGTGAAAGCTTTGGCAGATGCAGGTGCTGTTGCTGACAATTCTATGTTGTTTTTAGCTGCCCGTCAAGGTAGCGCTGAAATTGTGCGAATTTTGCTCAATTGTGGGGCCGATGCTAATGTTAAAAATCTAGAGAGCAAAACTGCTTTGATGCTGGCTGCGACGGCGGGAAATTTGGCTGTTGTCGAGGCGCTGTTGGCTGCTGGTGCTAATGTCGAAATTCCCGACAAAAACGGAGAAACTGCTTTAACTTTGGCTGCGGATTCCGGCAATACTGATGTGGTGCAAACTTTGCTTGGTGCGGGTGCTAATGCGAATGTGAAAAATGGAGATGGGGGCACGGCTTTGATGGCCGCTGCTGCTGGCGGAAATGCGCCGATCGCCCATATCTTACTCGATGCTGGCGCGGATATCAACGCTAAGGATAAAGATGATGAAACTGCTTTGAATTTTGCGGTGGTTGAAGGCTGCGAAGATGTGGTGGAATTGCTCTTAAACCGAGGTGCTAGTGTCGGTTCTAGAAATCGGTTGGGTGATACGCCTTTACTGGTGGCGGCTGTTCACGGTCATAGCGCGATTATATCAGCTTTGCTGCAAAAAGTAAACTCAAATCGGGCTGAGTTTCTGAATGCTAAAAACTTTGGGGAGACGGCTTTGACGCTGGCTGCGTTTCACGGACATACCGAGACGGTGAAGGCTTTGCTTGACGGCGGTGCTGATCCGAATGTCCCGGCGGATTTGGGGAAAACGGCTTTAATGAAGGCGTGCGATCGGGGTTATATTGCGATCGTCCAATTATTAATCGAAAAAGGTGCCGATGTCAACTTGCTGGATGATTCGGGCGCAACAGCTTTAATGTGGGCAGCACATCGGGGTTATCCTGATGCAGTAAAGATTTTAATTGATGCTGGTTCAGAACTAAACCACAAAAATCCGGGAAATTATACAGCTTTAATGTTGGCTGAGTTTAAGGGTTATTCCAGTGTGGTAAAATTGCTCAAAAGTGCTGGAGCACTGGAGTAAGAATGAAATAGTTTTGAGTAACGTAATTCTGTCATTCTGAGGGTAGGCTTTGGGAAGTGAAGAATCTCAGATATCGGGACTTACGCATTGTAAGGGTGTGGCAATAGTTTGAGATTCTTCGCTTCACTCAGAATGACAAAATTAGGTGAATAGTGCGTCCAGGACGATGAATTATATCAATTTCGGCTGCGCCGCAAGGATATCAAATGCGCGCTTCATCGTCGGGCGTAAAGTCGAATCAAGCTGCCAACAAAAAAATCGCGCAATTTTCATTTTTTGGACTCACAGTCAACAGTCAACAGTCAACAGTCAACCAGCATTCCGGTGCAACCGGAATCGATATTAACCTCAATTTGCTTTGCGTACCCAGCCGTTAATAGTAAACCGGCTATCAGCAAAAGCTTTCGAGGGACAGCTAACTCGCAAAACTTCGTGCATATAGCGACTCAGAAAAAATACGATGCTGTTATTGCGAGGTTCAACGGTTCTGAATGTCTTGTCTGCAACATAAAAATTGTTCTCAATTTTGCTGTCATAAATCTGCAACTCGCCACCTGAAAAAGCCTTGGGTTCTCGATAGAAATAGTAAACGTAAGTAAAAAATCTGCTGGCGGTATCTGGCGAGCCACTGTCGTTGTGAAGTTTGTAAAAGTTGTTGTCATTGTGCATGGTTAACTGAGCTTCTATCTCACCAAGCGGAAATGAGGGAATATTTAATTTTTGCAGCACGTCGGGGAGAATTGCTTTGATGCGATTAACCATCAGTTCGGAAAATTCGGGGAACGAGTGGAGTACCATCGAACGGCGGTAATCTTCGGCATTGGTTGAGGTGCTGGTACTCACAAATTCTGATTCTTTTGCTAAGACATATTTAATGAGTTTGTTCTTTTCGGCAGGGGTCAAAAAGTTGTCTATTTGGGCGTAGCGAGATATTAAGTCGTCATTTACCGGCGGCGCAGGGGCGGGAATTTCTGCGGGAATTTCTACAGGAGTTGCAGGCTGCTGCGGTTGCAGTTGCTGCAAGTAAATTGGGGGTTCTGTGACTAATCCGACTAGGTGTTCGCCGGGAAAAAAAAGGGTGGAACGCCCGTCGTCTATGGGGATTTGAAATAAGGGCGAAAAACCCAGTGTTTGTTGGGTGCGATCGACTAATGTTTTGATCAGGCTGTGCAATAATGGTGTATCAGATTTAAGGGTGACGGTGCACTGATGTCCGCCGGTGAGCAGGATTTTAACTTTTACGTCTTGGGGTTTAATTTGCGGTTGAGTGTAAGTCATAATTTTTGAAGGACGCAAGTAGGAACTTGGTAAGGACATAACAGTGTTGATTCGTGTCAAAAAGCACGTTAAACCGACAGTCCGCCAGGGGTTAAAACCCCTGTCTAATAGCTCAAGTCCTCTAAAGAGGACTGATAATTTCTTTAGTCCTCTTCAGAGGACTTCAGCTTTGAGGCAGGGACTTAAGTCCCTGGCGGACTGAGGTTTTAACGCGCTTTTTGACACCAACAAACACTATTGTATCCCTACAATATGGTACACACTGCAGCATTGGTCGAGGTATTATTCCTAATGCAAAAAGTGCCGAATATCAGTGAAAACCATTGTGATTCCGAGTTGGTTGGCGGCTTGAATGGAATCTTGATCGCGCATACTTCCGCCCGGTTGGACGATCGCAATTATGCCCGCCTCAGCCGCAGTTTTGACTGAATCGTCGAAGGGAAAGAAACCGTCGCTGGCCAAAATCGCTCCTTTGCTCTTTTCTCCTGCTTGTTCCAATGCTAGTTTAACCGAGCCCACGCGATTCATTTGTCCGGCGCCGACACCGATTGTAGTGCGATCGCGCGTCACAACGATCGCATTTGATTTGACGTGTTTCGCGACTTTCCAAGCAAACAGCAATTCTTCCAACTCTGCAGCCGTCGGTTGTTTTTCGGTAACAATCCGCCAGTTGCTAGTTTCTTCTACTATATTATCTGAGTCTTGCACCAGCAAACCGCCTGCAATTACTTTAACAGTTTGTGCAGGTCCTTGAGTCAAATCTGGCAAAATTAACACTCGAACTTTCGCCTTTTTCTTGATGATTTCTTCTGCTTCTGGTTCGCACCCCGGCGCGACGATACATTCTAAAAATGTTTGAGTTAAGGCCGTTGCGGTAGCAGCATCAATCGGGCGGTTGAGGGCAACAATTCCGCCGAAAGCTGAGACTGAATCGGTGTCGAAGGCTTTTTGATACGCTTCAGAAATAGTTGTTCCCAAGGCTGTGCCGCAAGGATTTGTATGCTTCAGAATAGCGGCGGCGGGTGTGTCGGGGAATTCTACGATTAGTCGCCTTGCTGCTTCTAAATCTACTAAATTATTGTAGCTCAATTCTTTGCCTTGCAGGATAGTGCTAGTTGTCCAGCCTGTCGGTGTACTTCCGCTTTGATACCAGGTGGCGGCTTGATGGGGATTTTCGCCGTAGCGGAGAGTTTGCAACTCTTTTCCTGATAAATTAAACTGGTCTGGTAGCGCAGATTCTTCAGCAGCGGATTGGCTGCTGAGATAAGTTGCGATCGCGCGATCGTAGTTGGCTGTATGTTTGAAGGTTTCTAGCGCACACCTTTGCCGAAATTCTAATGATGCTTCTCCGCCATTCTCCCGCAGTTCTTTTAAATAAGTATTGTACTGTTCTGGGTCGCACAAAACTGTCAAATGAGCGTGGTTTTTGGCGGAAGCTCTCAGCATTGCCGGCCCGCCGATATCTATCTGCTCAATTGCGTCTGCTAGAGTAACTCCTGCTTTAGAAATTGTCTCTTCAAATGGATACAGATTCACTACAACTAGATCGATCGCCCGAATTTGATTTGCTGTTAAATCTGCGAGGTCTTCCGGTACATCGCGCCGTGCTAAAATGCCACCGTGGATTCGTGGGTGAAGTGTTTTGACTCGCCCTCCCAAAATTTCTGGAGAACCAGTATATTCCGCAACTTTGGTGACTGGGATGCCTGCTTCTTTGAGGGCCGTTGCTGTCCCGCCACTACTAATTATGTCAAATTCAAATTCTTCTACTAGACTGCGCGCTAAGTCGATTAGTCCGGTTTTATTGGATGTGCTCAGAAGTGCTAGACGTGCCATTGGTTTGAAGTTGCGATCGCAAAAATAGACAGGTTATATTCTATACCAAATCTGGTGGCAGGGAGATGATTTGGTAATGGCTAATTATGATTATTTTTAATATTTTAAAGATGAGTCTGCTTAGCTTGAACCATATTTTTTGTCAAACTTATATAATATTTTATACTGACCAGTGGCTTCTAAATATGTAGAACTTGCGCGTGGAACTGGTTATTTTGTGAGTGCGAGGGGGATTGAAGCCATATCAATACTGCACAATTCGTGTCGCTACGTAAGTATCAGTGTTGTTGAAAATACTTAATAAAACTTAATAGATAATTATAGGGCGATCGCTCTTGAATTTTAACGATCTTTTATGATGAATTATAAAATTCATGTGCTAGCATCGGGTGTAAATTGCGGTCTCCCTAAATTTCCCGGAAAATAGGGCGATCGCAACACTTTAATCTAAACAAGAACTTGGTAGGGTAGAAATATGTTTTTTCAAGAAGCCGATCCAGAAAATAAGCTCAGTAATATGAGCAGGAACCGTAAAAAAACTGCTCAAAGTATGACCAATAGAACAGACTACCAAGAGATGCCCAAAAAAAGAGCCGAGAATTGGGCACAGGCCAACATTTCCGAAGCTTATAGTCTTAGTCTGTGCGAATTGCAGCAGATGGAACGAGCAATGGAACAGCTAAAGCAGGATTTGAAAGCTAGCGAATCTCGGTTTCGGAATGTGATCGAAAAAAATGCCGACGGCATCGCAATCGTTAACAAGCGAGGACTTGTCTGTTTTGCCAACCAGTCAGCAGAAGCGCTATTTAACTGCACGGCAGAAGAACTACTAGGTCAAGCATTTTTTGGCAATTTAGTAGTAGAAGTTTCAGCTTGCGACCTTGAGATGGCGACGGATATTATTCCCCAAGTTGGAAAAACGGAAGCACCAGGAACTCGCGTCGTGCAAACAGAAGTTGAAGCTATTCGCAAGCAAAAAGAAAATGCTGTAGTAGAAATGCGGGTTGTGGAAACGGAATGGGATGGAGAAATGGCTTATTTAGCTACGCTGCGGGATATTACCGATCGCAAGCGCGCAGAAGAAATGCTTTGGTTGTACGATCGAGCTATAGCGGCTACTAGCACCGGCGTTACAATTTCTGACGCCACTGACCCCGAAAATCCAATTATTTATTGCAATCCCGCATTTGAAAGCATGACAGGTTATCGGCGGCAGGAAATTATCGGGAAAAACGGCCGATTTTTGCACGGAAGCGATACCGATCCGGCGGCAGTAGAAATAATTCGCCAAGCCTTGCAAACAGAAAGCGAATGCAAGGTAATATTAAAGAATTACCGCAAAGACGGAACCGCTTTCTGGAATTGTTTCTCCATATCTCCCGTGCGCGATCGCATGGGCAAATTAACTCATTTTATTGGCGTACAGAGAGACATCACAGAGCGCAAACAAGCCGAAGAAGCATTGCATAATTCCGAAGCACAAAGCAGACAACAAGCCGCTCAACTAGCAGCCACACTTGAGCAACTCAAAGCCACTAATTCCCAATTAGTTCAAAGCGAAAAAATGTCTAGTTTGGGATTGCTACTTGCTGGCGTCGCTCACGAAATTAACAACCCAGTCAGCTTTATTTACGGCAATCTCGCTCATCTCACAAATTATACTCAAGACTTGTTTCACCACCTCGAACTTTATCAACAGCACTATCCTAATCCAGTTGCCGAAATTCAAGAGGAAAGAGAAAAAAATGATCTCGATTTTTTAGCTGAAGATTTACCTAAAATACTCTCTTCAATGAGCGTTGGTGTCGAGCGGATTTGCCAGATTGTGCAGTCGCTGCGGAACTTTTCGCGGCATGACGATTCACAGATGAAACCCATTAACATCCACGAAGGTATTGACAGCACGCTGTTAATTCTCAATCACCGTTTGAAAGGGAACGGAGAAAAGCCGCCAATTCAAATTGTAAAACAATACGGAGAATTGCCGACTGTTGAGTGTTTTGCTGGGCCGATCAATCAAGTTTTTATGAATATTCTTAGCAATGCGATCGATGCTTTAGAAGATGCGAACACTAGGCGAACTTGTGAAGAAATGCGAGATAATCCCAGCCAAATTAGGATTTGCACAGAAGTAGGCAGCAATTTTGTAGAAATTAAAATTGCCGACAACGGCCCGGGAATAACTGAGGAAGTCAAACAGCGCATATTCGATACATTTTTTACTACCAAGCCCATTGGCAAAGGCACGGGAATGGGTTTGTCAATTAGCTATCAAATTATTGTAGAAAGACACAAAGGCGAATTATATTGTACTTCGGAATTGGGCAAGGGCACGGAATTTACTATCAAAATGCCGATCGCACCTTAGTGCCGAATGTGCAATCTGCACCTTACCAACTTGATATATAGGCAAACAAGCGAGCGGGACGCTCGCACTCCTAAAAAACGAGAAAAATCGTTTTTTCTCGTTCCCAGACTCTGGCTGGGAACGCATACTTAGAGGCTTTGCCTCCCCATTGTAGAGACAATTATCAGGTGCTTTTCGGCTCACCTTACCCGCATAAATAGCGAATTAAAAAACCTCTGCACCCTCCAACTTCTTAAAAGTTTCAACCTTAGCCCTCGCCGCTTCCCCGCAAGTCTTCGGCGTCGGAAACATTTTCCCAGGATTCGCCAAACCTTTCGGATTAAACACCTGACGAACCCACTGCATCGTCTCCAAATCTACCTCCGAAAACATATCCGGCATAAAACACTTCTTGTCAGCACCTATGCCGTGTTCCCCCGAAAGACTTCCCCCAACTTTCACGCAAAGCCTGAGAATTTCTCCGCCCAATTCTTCCACCTTTTCCAGCGCACCTTTTACCGAGTTATCGTACAGAATCAGCGGGTGCAAATTACCGTCTCCCGCGTGAAATACATTGGCAATTCGATAACCATATTTCTCGCTCAAACCCTCAATTTCTTTCAAAACATAAGCCATTTGCGTTCGCGGAATTACGCCGTCTTGCACGTAATAATCCGGGCTGAGATGACCCGCCGCCGCAAAAGCAGCTTTCCGCCCTTTCCAAATTTTTAGGCGCGTTTCCGGGTCATGAGCCGTTGTGATATTTCGCGCTCCATTCTGCTTGCAAATATCAGCAATCCGCTGTTTGTTTGTGGCAACTTCCACTTCTAAACCGTCGATTTCTACGAGCAGAATTGCCGCCGCATCGCGGGGATAACATCCAGTGGCCACCACATCTTCCACAGCATTGATGCTGATGTTATCCATGATTTCCATGCCGCCGGGAATAATGCCAGCGCTGATAATATCGGAAACTGATTCGCCCGCTGCTTCTATACTGGAAAAATCCGCTAGGAGAACGCAAATCGATTCCGGCGCTTTGAGAATTCGCAAAGTAACTTCTGTGGCGATTCCTAAAGTGCCTTCAGAACCGACAAATACACCAGTTAAATCGTAACCGGGCATTTCGGGAATTTCACCGCCGACATCGACAATTGAACCGTCGGGAAGTACCAATTTTAATCCTAAAACGTGATTCGTTGTGACTCCGTATTTGAGGCAGTGAACCCCGCCCGAATTTTCGGCAACGTTGCCGCCAATCGAACAAACAATTTGACTGGAAGGATCGGGCGCGTAGTAGAAACCGGCGCCGCTAACTGCTTGCGTTACCCAGTTATTAATTACTCCCGGCTGCACGACTACTTGCTGATTTTCTAAGTCTACTTTCAGGATTTTTCGCATCAGGGCAGTGACAATTAGCACGCAGTTTTCTACAGGCAAAGCGCCGCCGGAAAGGCCGGTTCCTGCGCCTCTAGCCACCCAGGGAATTGAGTTGCGATCGCATATTTTGACCAGTTGCGCCACTTCCTCCGTAGTTCGAGGCAATACCACCACGGCGGGGCGCTGGCGGTAGCTGGCGAGTCCGTCACACTCGTAGACAATCAATTCTTCGCGGCGCTGCACCACCCCATTTTTGCCAACTACAGCCTCGAATTCTTTAATAACGGGTTTCCAGTTGCGTTCTGTTTCTACGGCTATCATTAGTGATTTTTATTAGGGAACTATCAATAATATTGTTGCAAATTTTACTAAGTTTAGCCAATTATTTTTCTAAGGGTTGCAATATTGACACAGAGAAGGATCGGCAGTCTCTCGACCGTCGGGAAATAGTTTTTCTTTAGTATAACCGCAGTTTTTGCATTTATAGATTGCCGATCGCGCTAGCTGAGTCGGAAAATAGCAAAGTTCGCAGGGCAATCCGATTTTCGTCTCAGCAATATCGAATCCCGGCCAACCGCACTCCGGGCAGAATTGCTTGAATTTTTTAACTAAATCGAGAGTTGCATTTTCGATGTTTTTCATCCGAGTGGGATTGTACATCGCCCGCATATCTGTTTCGATGTGAACTCGGCCGGTTGACGATTTTTTTAAGCCTGCTGTAACAGCGTCCAAAAATTGTTTTTCTGTCCTAATGCCCTTGACAATTTCGCCGTTACCGAGTGCAGCATCGCCAACTATAACCACCAGTGCGTGATCGGGAAATCCAGCTTTTTTAGCAAAATCATCTGCTTCTTCTATACTGGAAACTAACTGGTGACTGTAGTTAGTTTCAACGGAGAAAGAGTCGCCGATTAGTTCTAGATTGTTGGCTCGATCTAATAAAATTACGATTTCTCGGTTAGCTGGCAGATAGGGCATCATTGGGTGAGGGCCGAAAAAACCTTCGCTGGCAAAGGCCAGAGTTTCGCCCGCAATTTCTAGGGCTTTTTGTGCTTTATGGCGAGCCGCTTCTATTTGTGTTCCTAAGCGTTTAACTTCTCTGGTGAAGGTGCCGAATGCGTCAGTGTCAAGCGCCGCAGGTACTAGGATATTTACACCCAATTCTCGTTCCAAAATGGGAGCCATCACCCGTTCTTTTTGGTGCATGGTAGCAATAACTGCGGTGCGAGCGCTCAATAATTGATTGGGATTCACAGGCTCAGAAATATTAGACATACAGCAGCATCATTTTAGGAAAAAAACTCACATACACCCTTTTCACCGCCCCACAACCGATAGAAACCCTGACTTAACTTCCGAGTAAAAATTTTAGACCACAGTTAAATATTCATGATATTCACCTGTGGACTTAATTTAAAATTATTCAATCTTCAATCGTCAATCTAAAATCTAAAATCTAAAATCGTATTAGTTGCCTCCACTCACTCCCCCAGCTTGACCTCTGAGTACAAAAATTACTCCTGTCATAATTAGCCCCACGCCTACCAACCGCAGCGGCGGCAAAGGCTCGTGAAATATAAGTTTGCCGCCTAAAACAGTAAACAGGTAACTAATTGACAGTAAAGGCGAGACTATGCTAAGGTTTGCCCGCGACAAAACTACAATAAAGCCGATCGAAGAAATTGCATACAAAGAAAGACCGCCTACTATCAACGGCTGAGTAGCCATTGCTAGAATTTTTTCTATTAAATTAGCAGCGCCAATGGGCCCTAATATTTTAGCTCCTGCCTTCAGGCTGAATTGACCTGCGACGCCGCACAAGATTGCAGCAAGCAATAACATAAAAACGCTTCTATTCATTAGTTCACCAACTTATACTACAGCGCGAAAGTGGCCGATACAAAAACTACCATTAACAATGGTAATTAAGTTTTATTGAGTTTTGTTCTAGATCAATATTTTAAACATACATACTGGAAATGCAACTATTGTCGATCGCCAGCAACAGTAGAACAAAGATATGGCAGAGCAGACTAACACCAACAGGGAATACACTCTCGAACTCTCGATACTCATGCCCTGCCTCAACGAGGCAGAAACTTTAGGAATCTGCATCGAGAAGGCACAGAAGTCTCTGCGCGAACTTGATATTGCCGGCGAGGTCATCATAGCAGACAACGGCAGCACTGACGGTTCTCAAGATATCGCCACCAGAATGGGGGCCCGAGTCGTACCGGTAGTGGCCAAAGGCTATGGCAGCGCCCTCATGGGAGGCATCCTCGCAGCGCGCGGAGTTTATATTATCATGGGCGACGCTGACGACAGCTACGACTTTTCCAACCTCGGCGCCTTTGTCGAAAAATTGCGGGGAGGCTGCGATTTAGCGATGGGAAACCGCTTTCAAGGCGGCATCAAACCGGGGGCGATGCCACCGCTGCACAAATATTTAGGAAATCCGGTGCTGACATGGGTTGGGCGGCTATTCTTTGCAAGTCCCGTCGGCGATTTTCACTGCGGACTCAGGGGTTTTAGGAGAGACTCAATTTTGAAACTCGACTTGCAAACAACGGGGATGGAATTTGCTAGCGAAATGGTGGTGAAAGCTTCTCTGTACAAGTTGCGGATTGCTGAAGTCCCAACGGTACTTTCTCCCGACGGCCGCTCGCGCCCGCCGCACTTGCGAA
Organism: Microcoleus sp. BR0-C5; assembly: GCF_036705045.1. Lineage (NCBI taxonomy): Bacteria > Bacillati > Cyanobacteriota > Cyanophyceae > Oscillatoriales > Microcoleaceae > Microcoleus > Microcoleus sp. BR0-C5. The sequence goes on along the minus strand of NZ_JAUBTR010000060.1, from coordinate 18,138 downwards.
CTTGGCGAGATGGCTGGCGGCACCTGCGATTTTTGCTGCTTTACAGTCCCCGGTGGCTGTTTCTGTATCCCGGTACTGCGCTGATGATTTTGGGTGTAATTATCGTGGTTTGGCTGTTACCGGGCAGCAGAAAGGTGGGAAGTATCAACTTTGATGTGCACACGCTGCTGTATGGTGCGATCGCAATTATCATCGGTTTTCAAGCAGTAACTTTCGCTTTTTTCACCAAGATTTTTGCCATCAGCGAGAAACTCCTGCCCGAAGACCCCAAAGTCAACAAAATATTTCGCTATGTCACGTTAGAGACAGGATTGATTGTCGGAGTCACGCTGATTTTAATCGGAATAGTTGGCTCGTTCTTGTCATTAACTATCTGGAGCGAAACGGCTTTCGGTACTCTCGACCCTTCTAAAACTCTGCGTTTGGTTATTCCCTCGCTCACTTGCCTGACTGTTGGTTTGCAGATGGTTTTGTCGAGCTTTTTTCTCAGCGTGCTGGGGTTGAAGCGTAGGTGATAACATCAAAGTTACTGCCAATATTCCTCAAAACTAAATCGCAATGCAGGGGAAGCTCAGGGCGATCGCATTTCCCTAGTTCCTAAATTGCTATAATGACAATCGGCCCAAAAATCTCAACATAAAGCCTATGTCTACTTATAGCGAGGTACTGAGTCAGGCTCAAAATATTACTCCTGAAGAGCAACAGCAGCTTTTAGAAGTATTGTCAGCTTTGATGCGCGATCGGGTAACAACCCAGACTCCGGATAGCAGTCAAAGATTGCCCAGGACAAATTTAAAGAGATGGGGAGGTTTTTTGTCTAAACGAGTAGATGCTTTGGAATTACAGTTGCAACTTAGAGCAGAATGGGATGAGTAAGATAGGGAAGAAAAGGGCGAGCCAATAATCCAAGGGCTATAATAGTAAAAATAGATAATACTGGATATTAGCTATGCAACGAATATTCGAGGCTATATTGAAGGGAAACCTTTTAGAATGGGCTAATGAGGTTCCAAGACAAGGCGATCGCCTTGTCAGAGTTTACGTTACTTTACAAGAAGAGCGATCGACTTTAAGTGCGGAGTTTCGCCGTCAGAGAATAGTTGAAATATTGGAAAAAATTGCAGCAAATAATGTCTTTGCTGATATTAGCGATCCAGTGGAATGGCAGCGAGATTTGCGTGAAGACCGTCCACTTCCAGGTAGGGATGAATAATGAATGCTGCTAGACAGTGATATTATTATCTACGCTTCCCAGCCAGAAAACTCGCAGATTAGGCATTTTATTGGCGAAAATGACATAGTTGTATCGGCAATAAGTTACCTTGAAGTCTTGGGTTATCATCGGCTAACTGAAGAGTATAGATTGTACTTGGAGGAATTCTTTGCTGTGGTGGAGATTGTACCAATTTCTAACGCTGTACTCGATCGCGCAGTGCTGTTGCGAGAGATAAGGAGCATGACACTTGGGGATGCTATTATTGCGGCAACAGCTTTGGTATATGACAGAACTTTAGTAACAAGAAATATAGGGGATTTTCAGTGGATTGCTGAACTCACACTGATTAACCCGTTTGAGGCTTAATAAAGACGGGCGATCGTACTTTGGGAAAATAAGGGCGATCGCACTTTGGGAAGAAAAGGGCTATCGTACATTTATTCACTGCTTTTTACATGATGTTCAACATAAGAGCGCAGCACAGCGTTCATTAGAGATTGATAACCTTTTCCTTGGCTTTTAAACCAATCTAATACATCGCTATCCACTCTTAAAGAAATAGCTTGTTTTGTCAGTGGTGTTACGAGTTTTGCTTTTTCCCAAAAATTTGCATCTAATTCAGGAATATCAGAGGTATCGATCGCAGATTCTGGAATATTTTCTAATTCTTCAAGTCGTTTGCGCGAGATAGTCATAGTAGGTGTTTTTTTCTTGACGAGTGGCTTTTCTTGCAGAGATGATGCGGATAGCTCCATTTCTTTCAGTATGCGCTACGGTAACGATAACGACACCTTGTATGGCACCAATACTGATTTCTCGGATTTCTCCGTAGTCGAAACGCTCATCAATGGCATTAAAAACGATTCCGTCAAAGATTTCTTGAGCTTCTTCAAAGCTAATGCCATGTTTTTTGAGGTTTTGGGCGTTTTTATTTTCATCCCATTCAAACTGCATGATAGTGTATATACAAAACGTATCTACTTATAATATAGCATAAAGGTCGATCGCACTTGGGGAAGAAAAGGGCGATCGCACTTCCTTCGAGCCTAAATTGCTATAATGACAATCAGCCAAAAAATTTCCACATAAGGCCTATGTCTACTTACAGCGCGGTACTGACTCAGGTTCTAAGACTTGCACCAGATGAGCAACTGCGACTCATTTCTGAATTATTAGTATATGTTCGTCACCGGGTTCAGGCTAAACCTAGGCGGAGTATTTTAGAATTAGAAGGGTTGGGTGAGGAAATTAGGAATGGGATTGATGCTCAAGAATATGTGAATCAGGAACGAGATTCATGGAATGGATAGCTCAGTTACAGATACAACCGTACTAAAGAAAGTTGCTATTATTTATTGATAATCCCACAGACGAGGAGATTAAGATGCAAGTCAAAGACATGACAGTTGAGCAATTGCGGGACTTAATTCGGCATACCGTGGAACAGTGTTTAGAAGAATATTTGGGCGATCCTGATGCAGGTTTAGAAGTTAAGGAAGAAGTCAAGCAGAAATTGTTAGAGTCAAGGAGGCGCAAACAAGCAGGAGAAAGTAGCGTCGAACCTGGGGAAGTTTATAAAAAACTCGGTCTAAAATCGTAATGAGCTATTCGGTTGAGTTGACAGCAGAAGCTCTGGTTAACCAAGAAAGATTGACTCAGGCTGTGCAGGAGCGTATAGGTAATAAAATCAATTGGTTGGCTGAAAATTTTGAACAAATTACTCCTATGCCGTTGTCGGCTAATCTGGCAGGTTTCTTTAAGTTAAGAGTGGGTGATTATCGGGTAATTTATTCTTTTGATGAGGATTTAAAGGTGATTACTATTCACCAGATTGGACACCGGAGAGAAATTTATGATTAACTGAAGTGCGATCGCACGTTGGGAAAATAAGGGCGATCGTACTTTGGGAATAAAAGGGCGATCGCACTTGGGGAAAATAAGGGCGATCGCATTTTAGGAAAGAAAAGGGCGATCGTACTTTGGGAAGATAAGGGCGATCGTACTTTGGGGAAGAAAAAGGCGATTCCCTACGGGATAGTTGCGATCGCCCGTACTTCTCTAGGTCCTAAATTGCTATAATGACGATAGGCCAAACAATCTTAATGCAGAGTCTATGTTTACTTATAGCAAGGTACTGAATCAAGTTAAAAGCCTCACGCTTGCAGACCAACTGCGGTTATTAGAAGACTTGAAAAAAATGATTCAGTTACGGGAAGAAGTCGCAGAAGATGATGAAGTAATTTCAGCAGAAGAAATAGCAGAGAGTGAAGCTGCTTGGCAAGATTACCAGGCCGGTCGCGATCGGGGGATATCCTCCCAAGAACTCAAAGTGAAGCTATTTGGAGAAAAACATTGACTGACTACATTCTCCTGAAAGCAGCAGAACGCTATTTGTCGCGACTGCAACCGGATGACTAAGTACGAATTGTCAAGGCTTTAGATACTTTAGTAAGTGACGATAGAGGGCTTGACATTAAGCAACTTAAAGGTCGTCCTGAATTAAGGCTGCGAGTGGGTAAATATCGGATACTTTTTGTAGAAGACAGAGAAAATCAAGTATATGTTGTGACTGCGATTAATTCTAGGGGGGATGTTTACAAATAAGGGCGATCGCGCTTGGGGGAAAAAAAGGGCGATCGTACGTTGGGAAAATAAGGGCGATCGTACTTTGGGAAGAAAAGGGCGATCGTACTTGGGGAAGAAAAGGGCAATAGCTGATTAAGTAAAAACTACTGGAATTAGCTTAATCCCCTTCTGAAAAGCCACATAAACTCTGTGTCTTCCACTATAAACTTCGTAAGGGGGTTGACCCTTATGCAGGGCTATAGGATCTGTCTTGGAGTGAAGCAGACTTGAGATAGAGTCAGGAGAATTTTCTATTGACCTTATTTTTCCCTCATTGAGTTCGCTTTTATTAGGGACTCGAATATCTGACATTTGTACAGGTCTAGTTTCCATGTTTTTTTTACCTATTTTACTAACTTTTAATTCATTTGCTAGGCATCTAATTAGCTAGACACTCTATGTATTTCTAAAATTCTTCTTCATATTTTCCCTTGCCCACTGCATTTATTTGTGAAATATAATTGTCCATCGCCACTTTAATTTCCTTGCACTTGGCCCGCATCCTATCTTCAGTAAAAGCTAGACGGTTGAGATCCATTTCGCCCATACTTTTTGCTGTGATACCCCTAGTTAACTCTTTAAAGCTTAGACGAACCTTACTATCAGTGTCTTTCAATGTAAGAAGTAGCTGTTGATCTTGTTGAGACGCCTCCCAATGAAAAATGTTTACGCTCATCAAGCCCATTTTTTTGGCAATTTTTTCCTCTTCTTCAGTCAAAATCAATTGGATATAAGATTCGTAGTAAGGGCCGCCAAAAAAACCTTTTTTCTCTTGACGATCTATGGATAATTTCATACTGACATCCTCCAAAATTACTTATGTAGTTACTAGCAAATAATCTCTTTAGGCAATTAACAGAAATTTTTGCTTTTTTCAGGGAACCAATCGCACCTTCTTAATCCCTCTTCTATCCTTCCCACTACCCCATAGTAGATTAGAAGAAGCGATCGCAACTTTTTTCAATCAATCCTTCCATTTTTTAAGCGTAGTTGCGTAGTAGTCAGCTTTACGCAAAGCCTCACTCTTGGAATCGGCTTTACCAGCAGACTCACTGCCAACATATACTTCGCCAGTACCTTTGTCCCAAAAAACATCGTATGGAGAACCGGATGGCGTTTTAACTTCACCAATTTTATCTGTAGCCATTGTTGACTCCTAGTCAGGTATAATCTACATAATGTGCGAAAATCTAAGCCGTTTCATTCGGAACTGTCGGGACTGATCCCAGACAACCCGGCAAATGCCAGAAATATCGACAAGCCCGGTTGTAGCCCGATCGCCCTCAGTGCAACCAAGCTCTACCCCAAAAATCATACAACGACCCCATTTCCCCATCGCCCACCCACTCACCTTACAAAATGTTAGATAACGTTATCTAAAAAGTTATAAAAAATAAGTTATAATAACTAAAAATTACCCCAGACGCGATCTATGGAGCTTAAGGAAGTCTTAAGATTTGCCGATGAAAAAGTTTTTGCCAAAACAGGGAAACACTTAGAAGACCTGCAAGAGGCGATTTTAAAAGAAACGCTCCAAGGTCGGAAATATGCCGCAAAAGTAGCCAAAGACCGCGATTGTAGTGAAGGTTATGTTAGGGTTGCTGCTTCTGAATTATGGAAGATATTATCAGATGTCTTCGACGAAGAAGTTAGTAAAGTAAATGTTAGAGCGATACTGGAAAGGGCAAAGTTTTATAATTCTCCATCAGCTATTGGTAGAGATCATGTAACAAATAACGTCAACATTTGTCAAGAAAGGGCGAGAAGTCCAACAGAACCGCAAAACCCCCAACAAACTCCCAAACAACTCCACATAGACTTAGGCGACGCACCCGAAATATTCACCTTTTTCGATCGCACTTCCCAACTCTCCACCCTCGAAAACTGGATAACACAGGAACACACTCGCCTCATCGCACTCCTCGGAATCAGCGGCATCGGCAAAACAACCCTCTCCCTAAGCCTGATCGATCGCATCAAAACCCAATTCGATTACGTCATCTATCGCAGCCTCCGCTTTTCCCCAACCCTCGATGCAACCCTCACCAACCTGCTGCAAATCTTTTCCCAACAATCAGAAATTCCCCAAAACATCGAAACCAAAATTTCCCAAATCCTCGATTACCTGCGAAAAAACCGATGTCTGATTGTCCTCGATGACGTACAGATGCTTTTGGGCAGCGGGCAACTAGCGGGACAATATAAAACTGGATATGAAGATTATCAGTTATTTTTTAAACTAATTGCCGAAGTTTGTCATCAAAGTTGTTTGATATTGAATAGTTGGGAAAAACCCAGAGAAATTGCCAGATTATCAAAAGAGTATCATCCCGTGCGATGTTTTGTATTGGGAAGTTTAGGAGTAGCAGCTAAAGAGATTTTGAACTCACAAAAGTTATCCGATGAGGAAACATGGGAAACATTGATTGATATTTATCAAGGCAATCCTCTGTGGTTGGAGTTCACTGCAACACTGATTCAAGAGTTGTTTGGGGGGAGAGTTTCTGAGTTTTTGCAGTGCGAGATGCCGATTTTAGATGAAGGGTTGCAATCTCAGTTATCTCAACCTTTTGGGCGTTTGACTCCGGCAGATTTGGCAGTGATGGTTCACCTGGCCAATCAACCTGAACCCGTTGCTGTGTCGCAAATTTTCAACAAAATACCATTTTCGCCGTCAGAAATAGTCAATGCAGTGCGATCGATCGCAAATCGGTTTTTATTGGAAGCAATAGAAGAGGAAAAGATAACTTTGTTTAGTTTGAATCCTGTGTTGAGACAGTATGTAAAAAGTCGGTATCTTTCTCAAGGTATGTAGTTGCGCTCGCTTTAGCGCTAAAGCGCAACTACATACCTAAATCCGTACCGTAGCGAGTTAATTTAACTTTGCTGCCGATTCTGTAAGTGCGATCGCACCCACTCTCTAAACTCTCTAATTCTCGCATTCTCTCCCTTTTCTGAGTCTAGGTGCATAAACTGTGCGAGTTCTTTGACAGGAAACGAGGCAAATGCCAAACTGGTTTCACACTCGACATAACTCGTATCATTTAAAATGTTAATTATTAGTTTCCCCTTCTTCCAAACCCAAACCTCCGGTACTTTAAGTTCCGCATAAACCGCCATTTTATTGATAGATGAGCTAGTCCAATCAATTTCCACAGCTAAATCAGGCGGCGGGTCAGTTTTGAGGTCAATTTTTAATTTCCCTCGCATTACAGCTTCATTTTGGATGTAAAAACATTCATCAGCTTCTTTGCCAGCTTTCTTAGGTTGCGAACGCCAAGTAGATGATTTTAATCCGATAATCTCTAATCCTAATTCTTCAGAAAGTGCTGCAATTAGTCTCCCAAGAGTCCAGCTATACCTTTCATGTTCTGGCAGAGGCACCATAAGTTCCAAAGTTCCCTTGTAGTAAGTCATGCGCGGCGTGGGACGTTCCGCAAATATTTCTAACAACTGTTCGTAGGTGTCCCAACTGATATCGTGTAAAACCAGGCAAGAACCTGCAAGATATTCTTTAGTATCTGTCAGAGTTTGAAGCATTGAAAATACTCCTGCGAAATCGCCTTAATTTGTTTTGATACTTAACTTTTTTATCTTTTCAATCCGGCATTTATGCAAACAGCAATCTACCTTTGGGTTGAGGGACAATTCGCCCTAATTGCCGAGCAGTCTCAACCCACTCCTGCATAATAATCTCTAGATTTTGCAATGCTTCTTGATAAGTTTCCCCATCCGCAGCACATCCTGGCAATTCTGGTACTTCGGCAATAAATGCCTGGTCTTCATCACTCCAGTAAATGATTACTTCATACTTCATTATCATTTTGGTTAACCAATTTATATTTCAAAATTACTGCACGAACTTGCTTTACTTGATAAGCTTTAGCTTTTGATTTATCTGCTTTTTGGGGTTGGATGTTGAGAATTTCTGCGACTCCCTCCTTGCTGAAAATATGGTGACTACCATTAATTCTTACCTCAAATCCTAAAATCTGGAGTATTTGACATAAATCGCTAAAGGAAAAATTAGCATCGGATGCACCAACCATCAGCTTGGCGAGGAGTTTGTTTATTTGGGTCATTAATTATTTTCATTATAGTCTTTGCTTTAGTAGTCTTAAAACAGTGTCAGGGTAATTTCTTACCCTGACACCATTCTACACTAATTCGGGAACCTTATTCTACCCCCTCAATCCGGTCTTCCACCTCCTGATAAAGTTCACGCAGACGATCCAAATTGTTCTCCGAAGTCTCCCAATAACCCCGGCCATTAACTTCCAACAAAGTGCTGACAATCTTGCGGAACGAATGAGGATTCAGATTCAGCAAACGCTTCTGCATCTCCGCATCTTCGATAAAAGTAGTGTTGACATCCTCATACACCCAATTATCCACAGCGCCCGCCGTCGCACTCCATCCAGTCGTATTCACCAGACGCTTAGAAATCTCCCGCACACCTTCATAGCCGTGCGACAACATCCCCTCGTACCACTTCGGATTCAGCAGCTTTGTGCGCGAATCTAAACGCACGGTTTCTGATAGCGTCCGCACCTGGGCGTTGGCTGTGGTTGTATCAGCAACGAAGGATGTCGGTTTCTTCCCATCTGCGCGCAAACTGCCGATCAATTTAGTCGGATCGGAGTCGAAATAGTGCGACACGTCGGTTAGGGAAATCTCCGCAGAATCCAAGTTTTGGAAAGTGACTTCCGCAGTTTTTAAGGATGATTCAAAAATCTGCCTGTCTTGTTCCATTGTTCCTGGATTGTCGGAAGAAAAGGCGAAGGATTTGCGAGTTAAGTACATTTCCTGCAACTCGGCTTCGCTTTCCCAAGTGCTGTTTTCCACCGCCAAGTTGATGTTAGATGAATAGGAACCAGAAGCATTGGAAAATACCCGGGTTGCTGCTTGTCGCAGGTTGATTCCCATTTCTTCCGCTTGCTTTAATGCGTGTTTGCGGACGAAGTTCATCTCTAACGGTTCGTCGGCTTCCGCTGCCATTTTCACAGCTTTATCTAACAAATTCATTTGGTTGATGAACAAGTCGCGGAATACGCCGGAACAGTTAATTACTACGTCGATCCGAGGGCGTCCCAACTCTTCTAAAGAAAGCAATTCGAGTTTGTTTACCCGGCCCAATGCGTCGGGAACTGGCTTCACTCCCACCATCCACATTACTTGGGCGAGTGATTCGCCGTAAGTCTTGATGTTGTCGGTTCCCCACAACACAACGGCGATGGTTTCTGGGTAATTTCCGCCGTTATCAACGCGCTGTCTTTCTAATAGCCGATCGACTACAAGCTTAGCAGACTTAACCGCCCCCGTTGTAGGGATTGACTGCGGGTCCAAAGCGTGCATATTCTTGCCAGTCGGCAAAACATCCGGGTTGCGAATCGGATCGCCACCGGGGCCGGGCAGAACATACTCGCCTTCTAACGCGCGCAACAAAGCGCCTAATTCGTTGTCGGCACAAACTTGCTGCAAGCAGAATTCCAGATACTCAAACAGCGGTTTAATCGGTTCTGGATCGATTTTTTTGTAACCGGCGGCGTGCAAGGCTTCAACCCAAGGTGTTTTCTTGCCCATGTTGAAGAAATTCAACTTAGAAACAAGGGAAACTCTACCCTCAGCGTCGGTTTGTTCCTTCACTAAAGCGCCAACGGCATCCCGACAGGCCAAGGTGATGTTTTGCAGCAATTCGACATCACTTAAAATGCCTTTGTCGCTGTTAGTGTAAATTTCGCCGATATCGCGTCCCAGACTGTTAGCGATAATCCGCGGCAAGCTGATCAGGTTGTCTTCTTCGCGGTCTAAATTGGCGATATTTACCAAAGTTGCGATCGCCTCCACCGCAGTCGGCGGCTTACCAATAATATGCAAACCACAAGGTAACAACCGCGACTCAATCTCCATCAACTTGCGGTAAACCAAGCCAACTAAATTGTCCCGTTCCTCCGAAGTCATTCCCGCAGCAACCCCTCTTTCTTGTTCGGGAGGTAGCGCAATATCTTTGTCCAAATTCACCAAACGGCATTTTTCGACGATCGCATCAACAATCGGCACACCCCGCCCAGTCTCTTTCAAAGTTTGATAAGAAGCAATTAACTCGCTGAGTTCCTGCAAACCTTTGTACAAACCAGCATTTTCAGCCGGAGGAGTCAGATAGCTGATAGTTTCAGCATAACTGCGGCGCTTGGCAATTGTTGCCTCGCTGGGATTGTTGGCGGCGTAATAATAGAGGTTAGGAATCTTGCCGATCAAACTGTCGGGATAACATTCCCCAGACATTCCCATCTGCTTACCGGGCATGAATTCTAGCGAACCGTGAGTGCCAAAGTGCAGCACCGCATCCGCACCCCAAATGCGCTCCAAATATGTATAGTAAGCAGCAAAACCGTGGTGCGGGCTGGCAGAACGAGAGAATAACAACCGCATCGGATCGCCTTCGTATCCAAAAGTAGGTTGCACTCCGATAAACACATTGCCGAAATGTTTGCCGAAAATCAGCAAATTTTGTCCGTCGCTGTTCAAATGTCCCGGAGGCGGGCCCCAATTTTCTTGCAAGCGTTCCGAGTAAGGAGTGAATTCTTCGTATTCAGCTACCGACATCCGGTAAGCAACATTTAATTCCGGGCTTTGGTATTGGGCTGTTGCGTCGTGGATGACTTCTTGCATCAGCTTTTCGGCGGAATCCGGCAGTTCTGGCAAGTCGTAACCGTTGCCTTTTAAGGCTTTCAATACTTGGTAAATCGAGCCGAAAACGTCCAAATAAGCGGCTGTTCCGACGTTGCCTTTGTCCGGCGGGAAACTGAAAACTGTGATCGCAACTTTTTTATCTAATTTTGGTTTGCGGCGCAGCATTGCCCACTTCATAGCGCGCTGGGAAATTGCTTCGATCCGGTCTTGTAGGGCGATCGCCTTGCCAGTTGCGCCATCACGTCCCGACAATATAATCGGTTCGATCGCGCCATCCAACTCGGGAATGGCAATTTGCAAAGCAACTTGAATCGGGTGCAAGCCTAAATCGCTATTTTCCCACTCTTCCGTCGTTTGGAAAACCAGCGGCAAAGCCACCATGTAAGGGCAGTTTAGCTTTTTCAAAGTCTCGATCGCCTTCGGGTGATCTTGTTTCGCCGGGCCGCCCACCAGCGCAAAACCAGTCAGAGAAACCACCGCATCAACGATCGGCAGCGGCGCAACACCTTTGGTTCCAACTTCCAAGAAAAAAGTTTCGACTGGTTTCGAGAAGTCCAAACCGCCGGCAAAAATCGGCACCACCCGCGCCCCCATTGCCTCCAATTCCTGCACCATTGCTACATAGTGCGCGTCATCTCCGGTGACTAAGTGAGTCCGCTGCAACACCAAGCCGATGCAAGGTGCGAGGGGGTCTTTGAGGTCTGCCGAAATATCTTTGCGGGCGTTGTACCAGGTGAGGTATCCTTTGACATCCTCAAACATGGACGGTGCCAAAGGATGCCAAATTCCCATATCCGGGTAGACAACGGGCTCTTGGAAAGTTAGCTGTTCCTGGCCTTTGAATACATATTTATGTGACAGCATCAGCAAGAAGTTTTCCAAGTTTTCTTGGGAACCTCCCAGCCAATACTGGAAACTCAGCATGAAGTTGCGCGCATCTTGGGCTTTGTCGATGGGCAAATATTTCAGCACTTTCGGCAAAGTTTGCAGCAGTTTCAGCATTCCGTCTTGGAAGGAACTCCCGGATTTTTCCTTCCGTTTTTTCATGAATTCGCCGATCGCACTTTTGCTTTGTCCCAACTGTGCCATCGAGAAACTGCCCATTTTATTGAGTCGCATCACCCCTGGCATCGACGGGAAGACGACGGCGACATCCAAGCTGTCGCGCAGCGGTTCCACCGCCGCTACCACTTTTTCTGCCAAATCTTCGATGAAAATTAGAGAAGCAATAAATACATTGGCATCCGCCACATCCCGCTTGAAGGCTTCGTAATTTTCCGGGCTGCGGAGTTCCTCGATCAGGTAGCCGCTGATTTCTATTGCCAGATTCGGATTTTTGTTATTTATCGCTCGAACCGCTGCAGACAGGGCGCTTTGATACTGCGGTTCCAGTACGACATAGACCACCTTCATGAGCGATCGCCCCTGCAAGTTTTCCGGCACGACGTGGCGAATGGTGGGCTTGACGTGAGTGAACATCCGGTTAGGCTCCTTTAAGATGCTGTTTTCGGGAATCGGGAATTTTTTTATCCCATAAGCATTTTTACCAGAAAACGCTTGCCATTAGGCGATTTGAGCCTGCACATGACACAATTCGACAAATTTAGGTCAACTTTTCGTTACATTTTTTTATAAATTCCTTGAGCAAATACTCCAATTTTTATTTACAAAAGTTTACTTGACATTATACTTTTAATATGTATAGGATTAATTACTAGGATAAAAATAATTAAAAATTAACCAACAATTGAGAAAAAAATCCTGAAAAAAGTGCCACGTTTTGTAGAATAGATCGAACTTGCGATCGCTCAATTAACTGAGGAAAAAAAAGCATAAATTCGGCAGAATCGAGCCTTATATAATTGCTGAGTTCGCAAAATAGATATGTTCCCAGTAATTTAAAACCCTTTCATAACGTCTGTTTTGTGTAAATTCCTGATCGGCGATCGAGTTCATGGAAAGCTAATTGCTATCAACTCTCAAACTCATCAAAACTTTAGGGGGAAAACATGGCTAACTACGCAATTTTCGACGAACAATTCTACCTCGCCTCATATCCTTGGGTCAAACCAGCCATTGACGCAGGAGTCATCTCATCTGGGAGAGAACACTTTGAAAAATTCGGGCGAGAAGGCGGTCTAACTAAAGTATCGCGTTATTTTGACGAAAATGCTTACCTTGCTGGGAATCCAGACCTCGCACCTTTCGTCCGCACCGTCAACCCAAACGCACCTTTTGCTACAGGCCTCGATCACTTTATCCAGTTCGGTTACGATGAAGGACAGCGCCGCACTCAAGTATCACCCGAATACAACGAAAGCTTTTATTTAGCAAACAACTCGGAACTTCAACCGTTTATTCAAAACGGAACTTTCAAATCAGGCTTCGACCATTTCATTCAATTCGGGGCCAAAGAAGGTCGGTTTGGGACTTCATTTTTTGAACCGGAATACTTAAAAGAAAACCCCGACATCGTGCCGTTTGTCAACTCTGGAAACTTGAGAACCGGCAGGGAACACTTCTTCAATTTTGGACAATTTGAGCCTGCCCGCGACGCGACTTTTGTCGGCACCCGTACCAACGATGTTTTAACTGGTGTTGGCGTGGGCGATGTCGAACTTGTGGGAGTGGAAGTAGGTATTGATCGCAACGGCAATCGGCAGTATGAAAGCTTTGGCACCAATGAGTTCGATGTCCTGATTGGCAGTCCGGGAGCTGATATATTCGTACTGGGAGTTCCTGCTACAGCCGGGAATGTCACCCCGACACCGCTGTATCTGGGTAACGGTCAAGCTACGATTCGCAACTTCGACGTAGAAAACGATTTTATCCAACTGCAAGGAACTTCTTTAAACGGCTACAACCTGACTCCGGTTGGCAACAATTTGTCAATCCAGCGTTTTGGAGATGTGCTCGGCGTGATTGAAGGAGGAGCAACCTTGGGTTTGAGTTTCCAAGAATCTAACGGTAACGGTACTTTCTTGATTGGATAGTCATTGGTCATTAGTCATTAGTCATTAGTCATTAGTCATTAGTCATTAGTCATTAGCTAATGCTGATGATTAATGATTTTTTATTGGTGGTGGGCGATGGTTCTGTAAAAAAGATCGGACTTTACTTTAAACAGCAAACTATGAATTACGATATCTTCGACGAACAATACTATCTTTCGCAATATCCGTGGCTGAAACCAGCCATTGATGCAGGCATCATCAAATCTGGAAGAGAACACTTTGAAAAATTTGGTCAAGCCGCCGGCCTCACCAAAATATCGCGGTATTTTGACGAAGAAACTTACCTTGAGGGAAATCCAGAGCTTAAACCCTTTGTCCGCACAGTCAACCCAAACGCGCCTTTTGCTACAGGCTTAGATCACTTTATCCAATACGGTTACGAAGAAGGTCGCACTCGCGTATCACCTGAGTATGACGAAGCGTTTTATGTAGCAACTAACCGAGATTTGCAGCCGTTTATTCAGAATGGAACGTTTAAAAATGGCTACCAGCATTTCATTCAATTCGGGGCCAAAGACGGTCGGTTTGGAACATCTTTCTTTGAACCGGGATACTTATTCAATGTGTTTGAGGCTATCAGCTCTGGAACCTTAAAAACTGGTCGGGAACATTACTTCAAGTTTGGGCAATTCGAGCCAAGCCGCGAGGCAACTTTTGTCGGAACTTCCGGTAATGACATCCTCACTGGTGTAGGGGTAGGGAAGGTCGAATTAATTGGAGTTGAAGTAGGTGTTACCTATCCCGGCCCCCGAAATTATGAAAGTGACGGCAGCAATGAATTCGATACTCTCACTGGCGGTAGCGGCCGCGATAAATTCGTGCTCGGTGACATTGTTGGCTTCAGGGGAGGAACCCTCTCATCCAGACAGTTCTACATCGGCCCAGGTTTTGCTACAATTCGGAATTTTACTCAAGGTCAGGATATTATCCAGATAGGGATTCCCTTAGATCAATTCTTGGTGTTTCCAATCAACAATAATCGAGATTTAGCTATCCAAACGAATGGCTTTCCCGTTGTTGAGAATGGAGTTTTCATAGCCAGTCGCTTTGACACAATCGCTGTTGTTGAAGGTGGCGGCAATCTCAATTTGAATCTATTACCAGGCTCTAGTTTTATTAGAGCTTTACTTGGGTAGAAATATCGAAGCTATTCAGAATTTTCTTTGGGATGCTGTCGCTGCGATCGCACTTTCCTATGCCAACAAATCGCATTCCGCGATCGCACTTTACGTTCTCCAATAAAGAACGATGAATTACGACATCTTTATAGAGCTTAAATGAGATTTGACTGACAGTTGGAAAAAATCACCCGATCAGGTAATTGTCTCAGTTCTGGATTATTGATAAATTGCATAAACAGCTCATTAAAGCCGCAGTAGGAAAACATGGCTAGTTACGCAATTTTTGACGAAAAATACTACCTTGCTCAATATCCTTGGGTGAAACCAGCCATTGATGCAGGAGTTATCCAATCTGGAAAAGAACACTTTGAAAAATTCGGTCAAGCCGGTGGCTTAACTAAAGTATCGCGGTATTTTGACGAAGCTACTTACCTTGCTGGCAACCCAGACATCGCTGCCTTAGTCCGCACTCCCAACAACCCAAATGCACCTTTTGCGACCGGACTAGACCACTTTATCCAATACGGTTACGAAGAAGGTCGCACTCGCGTATCTGCTGAGTATGACGAAGCGTTTTATCTCGCAAATAACCGACAGTTGCAGCCGTTTATTCAGAATGGAACTTTTAAAAACGGCTACCAGCATTTCATTGAATTCGGCATCAAAGACGGTCAGTTTGGGACTTCATTTTTTGAAACAGAATACTTACAAAAAAATCCCGATGTTCGGCCTTTTGTCGAATCGGGAGCATTGAAAACAGGTCGGGAACACTACTTCAATTTTGGCAAAAACGATCCAAGCCGCTCTGCGACTTTTATCGGAACTTCCGGGAATGACATGATTGCCGGTGCTGGAGTGGGAAATACCGAATTAATTGGAGTTGAAGTAGGTTTACGTACAGGTAATGGCTTTGGCGAAGGCCGAGTGTATGAAGGTGACGGCAGCAATGAATTCGATACTCTCACTGGCGGTAGCGGCCGCGATATATTCGTACTCGGAGACCTTATAGAAGGCGGTAAAAGTTCTGCGCCCGGAACCGAAATATTCTATATCGGGCCGGGTTTTGCGACAATCCGGAACTTTACGAAAGGTCAGGATAGCATCATGCTAGGAGATGGCTTTTTACCTTTCTCAGATCAATACTTGATATTGCCCATCAACAACAATCGAGATTTAGCTATCCAATACAAAGCTTCACTCTTGGCTGTTCCCGGAACGGCTCCGTTTGACACGATCGCTGTTATTGAAGGTGGCGGAAATCTCACGTTGAATTTATTACCAGAATCTAGAGTTACTAGATTTTTACTTGGGTAGAAATCTCGAAGCTATTGGGGATTTGCCTGATTGCTGCTGGGGAGCGCGATAATTAATTGTATCATCCAGAAACCGGGTTTCTCGAATAAACCCGGTTTCTAAGTCTTTAATGCCGATCGCGCGCTAGCTTCAAAACCTCAACCGTATCTTTGTGACCTTCCGAAGACGCCCAAATTAACGCAGTCCAAGTATTATTATCCTTAGCTTTGATATCAGCTCCTTTATCGATTAAAAATTCCACAACTTGAGTGCGCCCGCTGCCTGCCGCACTCATCAAAGCCGTCAAACCAAAATTAGTTTTAGCATTCACATCCGCTCCCGCCTCCAGCAAAAGCTGTACAATCTCCGTATGTCCGGCAGCAGCGGCACTCATTAACGGCGTCCACCCGTCATTATCCTGACTGTTGGGACCGGCACCTGCAGCCAGCAATTTTTTGACGATCGCCGAATTGCCAGCCTCAGCCGCAGTCGTCAAAGCCGTCGCACCTTCCTCATCTTTGGCATTGATATCTGCACGCTGTTCGATCGCACTTTCTACAGCCGCAACATCACCCGTCTTGACGGCATTAATTAA
This sequence comes from Microcoleus sp. BR0-C5, assembly GCF_036705045.1. Lineage (NCBI taxonomy): Bacteria > Bacillati > Cyanobacteriota > Cyanophyceae > Oscillatoriales > Microcoleaceae > Microcoleus > Microcoleus sp. BR0-C5. Next base: position 1,581 of record NZ_JAUBTR010000060.1, on the reverse strand, counting down.
ATCTGTCATAAAATCTCCCTTGCATCCTCTCAAATCTTAAATCCTATGGCAGTAGATATTTTAATCCTCTCCAACGGCCCCGGAGAATTAGCAACTTGGGTGCGTCCCGCCGTGCAAGCTTTGCGCGAGCAATTGGCAAACGCGGGCACTCAAGCCCGCATCTCTGTGGTGCTGTCCCCCTGTCCGCACGCCACCGGGAAAGAAGCACAAATCGCCTGTTCCTACCCAGAAGTTGACAGAGTGCAAGCACCGGAGCATTTTTTTCCATTCTTATTATCCGGCAAAACTGCTGAAAATTGGGATTGGTATAAAACAGGAGTTGTTTTGTTTTTAGGCGGCGATCAATTTTTTACGGTTGTTATTGGAAAAAGGCTAAAATATCGGACTGTTATTTATGCTGAATGGGACGCGCGGTGGTATCGCTGGATTGATAAATTTGCGGCGATGAAACCAGAAGTTTTTGCTAAAATTCCCCAAAAATATGCTAATAAATTTACAGTTGTTGGAGATTTGATCGCCGAAGTAGGGAACGGGAAATCGGGCAGGGCGAGCACGGGGGCACCGCCCCTACGGAAAATAGAATTAATTGGATTGTTGCCCGGTTCTAAAGCGGCCAAATTAGCTTTAGGTGTACCGTTATGTTTGTCGATCGCCCAATCCATCCACCGCCTCCGCCCTGAAACTCGCTTTGTGATTCCCGTTGCTCCTACCTTAGATGTGCAAACTCTAGCACGTTTTGCCGACCCAAAACAAAATCCTTGCCTGCATTTATTTGAGAACGCCAGCGCCGAACTTCAGTTAACAGAACGGCCATTTTTGCAGACGGCAAATAAGTTGCAAGTAGAACTTTGGACGCAGACGCCCGCCTACGATTTGCTATCAGAATGCAGCCTGTGTTTAACTACTGTGGGAGCGAATACTGCCGAATTGGGTTCGTTAGCTGTACCGATGATTGTTTTGATTCCGACGCAGCAATTGGATGCGATGAAAGCTTGGGACGGATTGCCGGGATTGCTGGCAAATTTGCCGTTAGTCGGTTCAGCTTTTGCTACGGCGATTAATTGGCTAATCTTGCAAGTGGGAAAGGGAAAGCTTTATGCTTGGCCGAATATTTGGGCACAGGAAGAGATTGTGCCGGAGTTAATTGGGAAGCTGGAACCGGAAGTAATTGCTCAATTGGCGATCGACTATTTGAGCCAGCCTGATAAATTAGCACAGATGGGCGATCGTTTGCGTGCGGTTCGAGGAGAATCGGGGGCGGCGAAAAAAATTGCTGAATTGGTTTGTGAAGAAATTGAGGTGCAATAATCAATAAAACCTCGTAGGGGCGGGTTCACCAACAATCTCTGACTGTAATTCATAATCTAAATAAACCCGCCCCCGCCCAACGGTAAATCTCAATCTGCATTATTCCAGTATTTTATAAATAAAGGTTGATACAGGCTATTAGTTGGGTGGGGGCGGGTTTTTGAGATTGTCGGTTTTTGGCAATTATTGCAGGTTTACCCGCCCCTTGTATCTTAAAAGAGTCAGGCGATAGATCGCTACGTCAGTCAGTTGATCGAGCCGTCAATCAGGCGC